>CALGBT010000744.1 GCA_937884235.1 uncultured Pseudomonadota bacterium | reverse complement strand
GTGCCTTGAAGTCTTTTGTCATGGAGCATGAATCCAATACTGAAGAGCGGCTCTTCGAGTTGCCCGAGCCCAAGCCGGTGCGAGTAGCAATTGTGGGCGGTGGTCCGAGCGGTCTGGCCTGCGCCCACGATCTGGCGTTGCACGGCATCAGGGCGACGATTTTTGAGGCCAGTGCGGAGGCTGGTGGCGTGCTCAGTCTGAGCTTGCCGCGTTATCGTTTGCCTCGCGAGGTCCTGGACCGCGACATTAACTACATTAAGCGCCTGGGCGTGGATATCCGTACCAGTCAGTCTGTCGATGCCTCCCGCCTGCTGCAGCTTCTATCTGAGTATGACGCAGTCTATCTGGCCATCGGTTTGACCCGTGACAAGTCGCTACGTCTGCCTGGGCACGATGCCGCAGGAGTGTTGTTGGGCGGGGCCTTCCTTGATGGTGCAAAGCGCGGTCGCCCAGAGGGAATGGGCGAGCGAGTGCTGGTCATTGGTGGTGGCAATGTGGCTTTTGACGTGGCCCGCAGTGCAGTGCGGCTTGGGGCCAAAGTGGAGATGATGTGCTTGGAGGCGGCGGACGAGATGCCCGCGCTGCCCGACGAAATTCGGGAAGGCCTGGAGGAGGGCATTGTCATCCACAATCGGCTCTCACCCCAACATTTTGAGGTTGCCGGGGGTCGTGTTACCGGGGTATTGACCAAGGCCGTCGACCGTATTGAGATTGACGACCTGGGTCGCCTGATGCCCATTACAGTGCCCGATTCGGAGAAGGTGCTCAAGGCCGACACGGTGGTTTTTGCCATCGGGCAGGGCCCCGATGTCGATCCATTGAAAGGCATCGGGTTCAATTTGAACCAGCGGGGCCTGGTGGAAGTTGACGGGGAAACCCTGCGTACCGGCGTGGACAAACTTTATGCCGGTGGCGATGCCGCCAGCGGACCGACGACTGTGGTCGCGGCCATGGGCATGGGCCGACAGGCGGCTCGTTCCATTGCTAGGGATCTGGGGCATCCCATTGACGACCTGGACGTGTTTGGCTCCTTGACGGCGGTCGATGCGGCCGAGTCCGTCAAGCTGGGTCACCAGGCGGGGCACAAGACGGTGCCGCGTAACCAGCCGGCGCACACACCGGCGGCTGAGCGGGTGAAGGGTTTCGATACGTTTGAGGGGACCTTTGACGAAGCCGAGGCGGTGGCCGAGGCGGCCCGCTGCCTGCAGTGTGGTGGTTGCGCCGATTGTCGGCTGTGCGAATCGGTCTGTGAGGCGAATGCAATTCGTTATGACCAGAAGCCGGAGCTTCTTGAGATAGTTGTGGGCGGGGTCATAGTGGCAACGGGATTCAAGGACTACGACCCCAGCAAGCTGAACTACGGCTACGGTCGTTTCCCCAATGTCATCACTCAGTTCCAGATGGCCCGGATGCTGGACCCCATCGGGCCCACTGAGGGCAAGGTTGTGCGCCCCATAGACGGCAAGACTGCCAAGCGCATCGTGATGGTACAGTGCGTGGGCTCCCGTGGTGATGTTCAGGGCAACAAGGACATGCACGCCTACTGCTCCAGAGTCTGTTGCATGGTATCCATCAAGCACGCTGGACTCATCAAGAAGAGCTTCGTTCCAGATGCGGAAATCACCATTTGCTACATTGATATTCGCGCCTTTGGCAAAGGCTACGAGGAGTACTACGACCGGGTCAAGGGCAAGGGAGTGCGGTTCTTGAAGGGCATGCCCGCCGGGGTGCGGCAGGATGATGCGACGGGTGACCTGTTGGTGGACGTGGAAGACCAGAACACCGCCCGGCGGGTGGAATTGCGTGCCGATCTGGTGGTGCTGGCAACGGCGACCGAGCCTGCTGAGGGTGTCGAGGAGTTGATGCGAATGTTGACCATCTCGCGTGATGAGACGGGCTTCATTCGTGAATTCCATCCCAAGATTCGCCCCACCGACACCACGGTTAAGAATGTGATGATGGCTGGTACCGCGCATGGTCCGAAGGACATTACGGATACCATCGCCCAGGCCGGTAGTGCGGCAGCCTCTTTGGCTGGTTACCTGGGGGACGGGTTCATCACACTCAACCCGCTGGTGGCCCACGTTGACGAGGAGCACTGTCGTGCCTGCGGGCGTTGCGAGCAGTATTGCGAATTCCAGGCAGCGACGGTGGGTTCCAACCTGCATGCCGAGGTTGAAGAGGCTCTGTGTGAAGGCTTTGGCAAGTGCTCGGTGGTTTGTCCCACTGGGGCCATTAAGGTGTATGGGGCGCACGACGATCAGATTGAGAGCATGATGGAGGCACTGAGGAACCTATGAGCTACGAACCTGATATCCTCGGCTTCGCCTGTAACTGGTGCGGCTATGCAGGAGCGGATGGTGCGGGGCAGGCCAAGCTGCAGTACCCGACAAACTTCCGCATTATCCGTGTGATGTGCCTGGGTCGCGTTGACCCGTCGTTCATTCTCCGTGCCTTCGAGGACGGCTATGACGGGGTCGCCCTCATCGGCTGCCATATTGGCGATTGCCACTATGTCTCCGGCAACATCAATGCGCAGGACGTTGTCAAACACGTCCAGGGCATTCTCGATACCATGGGCCTGGGCCGAGCTCGCCTGCGGATCGAGGAGGTGTCGTCGGCGGAAGGGCCGGTTTTCGCCAGGGTGGTTAACGCTTTCAAGGACGAACTCGTTGCCATGGGTCCCAACCCGCTCAAGGTGGCCAAGCCCACATTTGCGCAAGAGGAGGCCCAGCTATGAGCAAGCCTGTGACATCAGCGGAGTTGCCCTGCATTCAGTGCAACAAGTGTACTCATGTCTGTCCGCAGAACATGATCGACCCCACCTTTTCGCCCCGCGGCTATCTGTTAAAGGCGCTGATGGGGGAGGGGGAGGCTCTGGAAGCCGGACCTGAAATTTGGCAGTGCCTAACTTGTCTCAAGTGCCGCGAGGCCTGTCCATCGAGCACCGATTGGGTTGGTCTGGTGAAGTCGCTACGCCAGGAGGCCAAGGAGCAGGATCAGTGTTTCGAGTGCAAGCATGGTCGGTTGATGCAGATCTTGCAGCGGATGATGGCCAATCCGTCGCTGAAGCAGGACCGACTGGGTTGGGCCGAAGGGCTGCAGTATGCGGAGCAGGGGGAGTGGTTCTACTTCACTGGTTGTCTGCCGTACTTCGACAACATGTTCACGGCCAATTCGCATACTTCGATTGCCCAGGCGACGCTGAAGCTGCTCAATGCCGGCGGTGTTGTCCCGGTGCTGTCAAATGACGAGCGCTGCTGCGGCTACGAGTGTTTGTGGAATGGCGACAAAGAGACCTTCTCGAAGCTGGCGAAGCTGAATATTGAAGCTATCGCCGCCACCGGCGCCAAGAAGGTTGTCACTTCCTGCGCCGAGTGTTTCCGGACCTTGAAGTCCGACTATGCTGAAGAGCAGGAGTTGCCCTTTGAGGTGGTCCACTCAGTGACGCTCATTGCTGAGTGGGCTCGAGAGGGCAAACTGCGCTTCAAAGGTGATGCCGAGACCGGTGTCACTTATCACGATCCCTGTCGTCTGGGTCGCTACGAGGGCATCTATGATGCGCCCAGGGAGATTCTCAAGGCGGTGGCAGGTGAGCGCTTCACCGAGATGGCGCGAATCAAAGGGGACGCCATTTGTTGCGGGGTGGGCAACTTCTCCAACTGTGATGCCAACACGAAGTTCCTGCAGCATGATCGCTTGATGGAAGCCAAGGGGACGGGCTCGGAAGTGATGGTGACGACCTGTCCCAAGTGTCGCATCCACTATGGTTGCTACCTTGATGGTCGGCCCATTGAGCCCATTGATAATCTGGTGGTGAAGGACATAACGGAAATTGCAGCGGAGGCATTGGAACTATGATGAACCTCATCCAGGACTTCGCTAGTCACCTGAAGGAAGCGGGCATTATTCACACGACTGAGAACGTCACGCCCTACGCCTCCGATGCCTCATTCTTGACGCTGGGCAAGCCGGGCTTGATTGTCTTTCCTACCACCGAGGAGCAGGTTCTCGAGGTGGTCCGTTACGCCAGCGAGAAGGGCATTGCGCTGACGCCGCGGGCCAAGGGCTCGAGTACTGCCGGGGCCTCCCTGGCGTGTGAGGGTGGTGTCATCGTCATCACGGACCGCCTGGGTACCCTGAACAACTTCGGCCGACGCCTGGGATTGCCGCCATTGCATTTCTTCACCGCAGCTGGTGCTGAAGTTGCCACTGCTGACCTTGAAGCGCATCGGGACGACGAGATGTACGCTCGTGTGGGGGCCGGCCTCTCCACGGAAGAGCTTGACCGGATGTTGCAGCCTCTGGGCTGGCAATCCGCGGTGGTGCCGTCGAGCGGCTGGAGTACCATTGCCGGCAACTTCGCGACCAACGCAGGGGGCAACGGCACGCCGAAGTACGGCACCTTCCAGCACGTCATCAATCGTCTCCGTATGGTTGTTTCCCGGCCGGGCGGGGCTGATGTGGTGGAGGTCACCGACCGGGATGTTATCCTTGGTCTGGGTGGCGGACAGGGGTTGTACGGGATCATCACTGAACTGGATACGAGGGTGGTGCCGCGTCTTTCCAAAGAGGAACTGCACTCCAGCGTCTGTGCGTGCCTGATCGACGATGTGGAGGCTTTGGGTGACGTGGTGGGGGCTTTCATGGTGGCCATGGAAGAGGTTACCAAGCCCATCATCGCGGAGTTCATGATGGCGGACAAGGGGTTGTTCAAGGCGGGCGACAAGCTCTTAGAGCATCCAGTGATTGGTCCGCTGATGGACTATCCGCAGGGCAGCTATAAGTTTGTCATGATGTACCAGGGCAAGTGTGAGGAGATGGCTCAACTGGAAGCTGTCGCCGGGCGTTTTGAGCAGGTGAGTTACCAGGAGGTCCCCCCCGAAACGTTCAAGATTCTCCTCGACCTGCGCAAGGCGGCGACGGGCAAATCACCAGGGCGTGTTGCTGTGGCGGGTTTCGAGGACATCTATGTCCAGGACCCCCGCGATCTGGGCCGGGTGCTAAAGGCCATCTACTCCATCACCGAGGGCTCACTGCCGGGGCGTCCCATCGGCCACCAGTATACGGGTGGGCTGGTTATCCACTATCGTCCTCTGGCGGCTCTTACCCGAGCCGAGTATCAGACTGCCTGGGAGTTGACCCAGCGCCTCTGCAAGGAGATCTGCAACGAGCGCTACAACACCGTCAAGCGCCGTGAGCATGGCCTGGGCCTGGAACTCTACACCCTCTCTTCCCCTGAGGAGCGGGTGCGCATGAAGTCCCTCAAAGAAGAATTCGACCCGGCCAATATCTTCCAGCCGCATCTGATGTCAGAGACCCCGGACATTCGTTTCGTCGGTGAGCACTTCAAAGGCTATCGCGAAGCGTAGCCATTCCGATGTGAGCGCGGTTACTATTACTCTGCTTTCTCGCCGGTTCGGGCGAGCAGCACGGCGCGGGCGATATTGGCTGCGTAGAAGCCGATGCTCTTGAGTTGGTCCATGAGTTCCATGTGGACCTCATGGGTTGCCAGGCTGCTCTTGAGTTGTTCCTGGCAGCGGGCGAGGTGGCGAAGGCGGAATTCGGCCTCCAGCTTCTCGTACTTGGAGTCCTTTTGCAGGATCCGTTCTGCCGTGCCGATGTTGGGCCCTGAGAGCAATTCATTGAGCCGGGAGAACTGCTTTGACATCTTCGTCTGGTAGGCTTTGATCTCCGCCTTTCCTTCGGGCATGAAGTCTTCTGTGAGCAGTCGCTTCCTGCCCAGCAGGGGCATGATGTTTCTGGAGATCAGGTTTGCAACCCGCTTCGTGTCACTGACGATGGAGAGCAGAGCAGTGACTTCATCGGCCTGCTCTTTCGAGAGCTTCTCACGGGAGAGCTTGAGAAGAAAGTCCTCGGTCACCTGGACCAGGTAGACGACCTTCTCTGCCCGCATTTGAATTCCCTGTTCGACGGTTAACTCCGGGAAATCGGGGTCAGTGGTGACGCTCTTGTTAAGGAATGGCTCGATGGCCATCTGGAGCATCTCCTGCAAGGTCTGCCCCATTCGCCGGATTTCCGAAAGGGCTAGGGCGACGGCAGTGGCTGGGGTGCCAAGCTGGCTCTCGTCGATGTGGCGCACCCGGTATTTCCGAGAGGAATCCTCAGGTAGGTCAGGGAGCAGCTTCATGACGAGCTTGCCGAAGAGGCCGAGGAAGGGCAGGAAGGCGAGAGAGAAGGTGACGTTGAAGATGGTGTGGGCGTTGGCAATCATGCGGGGCATTTCCGCACCGCTCGAAACCCATCGGACCAGGTCTGCGAAGAGGGGGATCCAGAAGACGAAGAGAAGGACCCCCATTACCTTGAAGAGGACGTGTGCCAGGGCCACTCGTTTGGCCGCCCGAGAGGTGTTGAGGCAGGCGATGCCCGCGGTGATACAGGTGCCGATGTTGGCCCCGAGGAGGAGGGGGATTCCTGCCTCCAACGTAAGTGCTCCCTGGCCAGCGAGGACGATGATAACTCCGGTGAATGCGCTGCTCGACTGGATGAGCGCGGTGAAGAGCGTTCCCACCAGGATTCCCACCAGCGGATTCTCGAGTTGGGCCAGTGTGGCCACGAATGGCTCGTAGGTTCGCAGCGGATGCATGGCATCAGACATGAGGTTCATGCCGAAAAAGAGGACGCCGAATCCGAGCAGCGCCTCGCCCATGCTCTTGGCCGATTCCTTCTTCGAGAACATCCGCAGAGTGAATCCGGCGGCCACTATCAGCAGTGCGTATTTGGTGACTTTGAAGGCGATGAGCTGAGCGGTGATGGTGGTGCCGATATCTGCTCCCAGAATGACGCCCAGGGACTGCGTCAGCGTCATCAACTGGGCCTGGACGAAGCTGACCAGCATCACTGTTGTGGCGCTGGAGGACTGAATGACCATGGTTACCAGGGCCCCAGCAATCAGTCCGACAAAGCGGTTATGGGTGAGCATGCCGAGCACTGCCCGCATGCGGTTTCCCGCAGCTTGCTTGAGGCCTTCGCTCATCATCTCCATGCCCAGCAGGAAGAGCGCCAGCCCCCCGACAAGCCCCATGGTCAGGTTGCCCCACTCGATGTCCTGAGCCTCCGATGCCTGAGCCCACGAGGGAAGCAGTAGGACCAGCATGCCCGTCACAATATAGCGCCAATTACCCCGTAGGAACCGCATTCTCGACCTCACGCACTTTCCCCTTCTATCACAGACCTCAGTGGGTCTTCAACCATGTGAGTTCTTTGGCGATGCGCAGCCGATCTGATCACAGCTGTATGGGATGCTATGAGTTGTGCCAGTAGAGCGAGACACTCTTGACGTCACTGCTTGACGGCGGAGGAGTTTGGACCATTCTCACCCGTCCCTTCGAAATCCCCGAGCAGGGCTCTTTGCAGGTTCCTGACGAAAGGGGCTACTGCGCGCTGTTCTATCTCTATGCGAGCCTTGGCGGCGGCGAGGTTGGAGTCGGGGTGGGCGATTCGTTCTTCGGCTCGAGTCTGGGCCAGGACTACGCCATTTCCCATGGCACTCAGGTTGACTCGGTAGTTGGCCTGGAAGAGACCATTGGCCTGCGTGGTGGCTAGTTCCAGGCGAGCCTGGACGGTAATTGGCGCGACGTTGGGCGGGGGCGGGGCGACGACCAATGATGCGCCGATCAGGGCCGTCTTCAGTTGGCCCGAGAGTTCTTCGTCGTTGCAGTCGACGGCAAGGGGAAAGGTCGTTGCCAGGGTCTGGTGTAAGTCTTGGGCGGCCTGATTGAACTCCTCCGGGTCGATGGAGACTTTACGGCCCAGGAGTTGGAGCCGGTGGGCCAGGCTGGCTTTGCTCTGGAGCAGGTAGAGGGCCCTGGCCAGGGTGCGTACCCGGAGTTCGGGTTCCGCCGTGGATTCGAGCTTCTCTGCGATCTCCATTTCGACATCGGCCAGTTCCTGCTCCAACCGTTGCCGCATGGCCAGCTTGTCCAGCACTGCCAGTGTGTAGTGGGTACCCTGACGCAGAAGTCGCTCCGGGAGCATGATGGCATCGTCGAAGGTGGCATCCCCGCGGGTTCGGGCGTGGGTGATGGACTCGAAGAACCGCTCTTCCTTACCGCCAGCACCACCGGAGTGGGTGAAGTGTTCTTCTTCCCGGGTGATGGTCACGACTTTGGCGCGAAAGAACTTGGCTACTTCGCCGCGTGCCCGGTCATCGGCGACATCCATGGTATCCCCCCAGCCGATACCGAGGACATAGCGTTCCGGCGGATAGGAAGGGTGGGTGCCGGTATCTGGCCAGGCGGCGACGTCTGCCCCGGTCGTAGCGCAGGCGAGGAGTGGCAGCACGCATAGCATAGCGACTGCCCTAGTAGGTTGTAACCACCAGAAAGGACTTCTGCCCATCTTTTATCTCCACTTGAAAGGAGTGATTCCTGGTGCCGGCCTGTCCTCCGTAGTGCAGCACTTCGAGGGCGTAGAGGCCGGCGCGGCAGCGTAGCCGTGTCATGTGGATGGTGGCAGGTAGTGTGCGCCAGCCACGAATATCGGCGGCTTCAGTGGCGGAGGCCGCTCCCTGAGAGAGGATCTTCACCAGCGCTCCCAGTCCGGAGTTGTTGGTGAGTTGCTCGGCAACTGCGCCGGCCGCCCGGGCGGCAACGAACTTCAGAATCGCACGGGCCACCATCCGCCCCAGATCGCGCTCCATCCGGTCTTCGAGGTTGACCTGGGCCAGGCGGGAGATGTTGACAACCGGGCTGCTGGTGGCTTCACCGCACCCGGCCACCCGGACGTCAGCTTGCCGGGCCGCTAGAGGTGGCTGCTCAAAGACCGGATAGGCGACGGTCACCTGGTTTTCAAAGGCGATACCCTTGACTGCCGAGAGGGACTGCTGGAGCGATTTGTCCTCGTCGGTGCGGACCTCCATGGTCTGAGCCATGGCCATGCCGCGAGAGAGGCTGACCTCAACGACGCGCTCGATCTTGCGGGGTCCGGGCCCGAAGTAGTGGAGGACGACGAGTTCGCCAGTCGGCCCCGAAGCATCAGCTGCGCCTGCCGCCGCGAGGACTTTGGGAGCCGGCTCGAGGCCTGTGGCCATACTGAGGCGAACGAGATCCCGAGCCAGCTCGGGCGGTGGCGGCGTGCCAAAGGTCTCGGCCCCGGCTGTGTAGGCGGCCCAGGCTTTGTCATAGGCGATGCGGGCATCATCGGCGGCCCCCGCCATTTCGTAGAGCAGGCCACTCAAGTAGAGGGCGAAGCCGTCGGCCTGATAGCGCCCGGTGGAACTTTCCCGGTAGGAGTGGAGCCGGGCACTGATGCGCCGTACCTCCACCAGGGCCTCCTCAATTTCGCCCAGGAAGAGGTAGTCGAGGGCCGCGAAGACGTTGACGAGCACCCGTTCGAATTCCTCGCCTGCGTATGGGATCATGAGGTCATTGGTGACCAGGGCCCCGGCCTCGCTGGTGAGGCTGCGGGTGTAGAGGTCGGCCCCCAGTTGGTCGGCCTTTTCGAATTGCCCAGCGCTCTTGCGGTAGTCCCCGGCGAGGTGTAGCGCCATCCCCACGTCCATGTGGAAGAGCAGCCGGTTGCGATCGCCGTAGGCTGTTTCCCCATGCTCAGCGAGGTAGGATACCGCTTGCTGCGGGTTGCCCTCGGCAATGACGTTGTCGACGTTGGTCAGCAACTCCCGCTCGACACCCGAGGCGCAACCGAGCGCCAGCAGCAACGACAGTGTCACGGGCATCGCACGGGCAATGGGCATCACTACATATCCCACTCGGAGCGCTCGATGACCTTCTTGATCTTCTTCTGCCCCATCCAAACCTTGATGCCGGTTTCGACGTTGATGGCCTCCAGTTCGACCTGGTAGTACTTCAGCGTGGTGCCGCCGCTATGGTTCTCGATGGAGTTGACCTGTCCCACCAGCAGGAAGTCAGCCCCCAGCTCCCGGCCGATGGCCTTCTGGGATTCCAGCGAGGCCGCCGATGCCTGGTGCAGTTTCTCGCTGTCAAGCTGTGTTCGCTGGCCGTGGGAGGCGACGAAATCGACTTCGCCGGAGTTGACCAGTTCTCGTTCGAGATCTTTGACGAAGGTTTCGGTGGGAATATGGTCATGGCTCTTGTTGGCCACCCGGCCCACCACCAGACGTGGTTTGCGGCCGGCATCGTCACGAAACTCGTCGAGCCAGGTCCGGGAGAGCAGGTCCCCGATCATTTCCTTGGAGACGAGTTGAGAATCGGTGTCATTCCACTGGTCACCGATGTCCACCTGCTCATCGACTGCGATGCGGTGAACTTCAGGGCCGGTGGGCCCGCCCCAGCAACCTGACAGCAGTATTGTTGAGAGCGCGATTGAGGCTGCGAGATTCTTTGCTTGCATGCTTCTCCTCCTGGACCATTGTACGTGAGAGTAGTGCCTTACGCAGCAGTCTGCCAAGGGAAAAGGGGATGCTGGGGCATGTCCTAACTCCGCCGGGCTACGCTCAGGACGAGAGGCGGGGAGATTTGGGAAAGGGCAGGGCGGGGCCGGCTGCCTGGTCGAGCTTCATGCAGGTGCGGCAGCGGGCCTCGTAGGCTTCTCCGGCGCCTTCGAGGATGCGCTCCTGGGAGGCGACCTTACGGAAGTTGCGAATGGCGAGTTGGGAGCCGCAGCGCTGGCAGACGGAGGTGAGTCGAGTGATCTTCTCGCTTTCGGTTACCAGGGCCAGCGTCGTGATGAATGGCTCGCCCTGATAGTCCTGGTCAAGGCCGCTGGCGAGGACGAGCTTCCCCTCTTCAGCGAGCCGCCCCAGGACAGAAATCACTTCTACGGGGAAGAACTGGACTTCGTCCAGCCCGACGACATCGTAGCGGGCCGCGGCATCGTAGATGTCGTGGGGCTCTCTGGTGCGGGCGACTTCGATGCCCTTGTAGAGTGACCTCTGAGAGTGGACCACCAGTTCGTCGGCTCGGGAGTCGGCGCTGAAGAGTATCACCCGCTTCCCGGCGCGGGCGAAGCGCTCCAACTCGTGGAGCAGCAGGGAGGTCTTGCCGGAGAACATAGGGCCCATTATCGTGTGTACGTATCCGTTCATTTGTTCCGCCTGGTTTCGTTCTGCACTAGCAAACAGGTATCAGAACCATCGTTGATTGGCACGAAAAAAGAGGAGGCAATTGCGTACCACCCATACCCATCCCAGCGCCGTCAGTCATGGCGGCGCCGTCGTACGTACCACCCATACCCACCCCAGCGCCGCCAGTCATGGCGGCGCCGTCGTACGTACCACCCATACCCACCCCAGCGCCGCCAGTCATGGCGGCGCCGTCGTACGTACCACCCAGACCGCACCCCAGCGCCGCCAGTCATGGCGGCGCCGTTGTACGTACCACCCAACTGGTTGCCG
>CALGBT010000743.1 GCA_937884235.1 uncultured Pseudomonadota bacterium | reverse complement strand
CTGCGGCTCCCATGTCAAGAATGCGGGGCCCATTGGAGCCGCTCACAAGCTGGCCGGCGGAAGAATCCTCGAAGATGGCCACGAGCAGGGATGTGGGGACCGAGTCCAGTTCACTGAGCATCGCGGCCATACTCTCATCAGTAATCGTATGGTCGTTCCGGTGCAGGAGCAGAGTAGTCGGCACGTTGTTTTGACCGGTGCGGGCCAGACTCTCGGTGAGGAGATCTGCCAATTCACCGGGGGTTACGGTCTGCAATGTTTCGCACTGACTAGCGGCTAGAGAGAGCCGCACGGAAACAACCTGTCCTGAGGCAATGCCGCCTTGCGAGAGCTGAAGTACCTGCAGTGGGGCCCCACGGGAATCAGCCGACACCTGAGCCTGGCCAACGGGCCGCAGTCCCACAGATTCCATTTCGTTGAGAATCAGCGGCATGGCCTCTCTGGTAGGGCAGCGAGAGAGCCCGGCGATGTCAAGGAGGACCGGATTGGGGACTGGATGCGGGCCAATAGCCGAGGCAGCTCGAACCAGTAGGTGCTGCGCTTGTGGAAGCTTGTCCAAGGGGATGTCCATGCCGTGCAGCGGCAGGATCAGCCAACCTGCGAATGCGCTCCCCTCAAGCTGCTCAAAGGGAGCGTGGCTGGTGTTGAATCGCTTGCGTAATTGAATGAAATCGAGCAACTCAGTGGTGACATGAAGGGCTGGAAAGATTGTCAGGAAAGGCGGTGTGGAGCGTCCTTGAAGCGCTTCACCATTTGGTCCGTAGGGGCCGCCAATGACGATGGCGCAGGGACCAATCTCGCGGGCCAGGACGCGATAGACTCGCCCCTTGTCCGGTCCAGGTTGGCAGAGGTCCAGGTTACCGGGCTCATGGACCAGTTCGGCGCCGCATCCGGCCACCACTGATGCGAGGCTGCGCGAGAGTTCCTGAGGAACGAGGCTGCAGGGCCCGTGTGCGAAGGGGCGGACAAGATAGAATGCGTCGGCGGCTTGTGCGCGTGTCGGAGCCGCCATGGTTAACTGATCAGGTTGCCATCGGCAATCAGTGGCGGCGGCGCCGGGTGCAGGGGCGCACCATGCGGGCCCGGTGGTGGGATTCCTGGCGGCGGCAGGAGCCAAGGGCATCAGGTAGCGAACTGCCATTATGACCAGCGCAGTCAACCACAGGTGGATGACGAAGCGCTCCATCACGGCTCTTATGCGCTCTCGCCGGCTCATTCTCCGGGGGGCTCCATGGTATCAACTCCGCTGTCCTCTAAGCGGTCAAGGAAGGCTCGCACGCGTTGCACTTCTTCGCGGGAGACCAACGAGTTGCTGGCAGTGACGAAGTTCTGGGCGCGCACTGCGATGACATTGGCCAGCCCGCCGACAATGACCCGCAGCATGATGGCGATGGCCAGGATGGCAACTGTTGCGACCATGCGATCCACATGTTCAGCCAAGGTCATGCGCCAGTCCGGACCACTCGGTCCGGCTGCCAGCAGAGTCCTGACTTGCAGGCCCAGTTCCGCCGCCGCCGTCAGCACGGCGACAAATGATAGAGCCAGCCCGATGCGGCGAAACCACACCCAGATACGAAGCCCGAAGATTGCCCGTACCCATTTCTCTTCGAGTTGAGGAAGCAGTACTGGCAGCACCGGGCCTTCACGGGAGAAGCGCCGCAAGAGCCAACATGCGGTGAAAAAATGGGCAAAACTAGCAGCTGCAATCCAGGCAAATCCCAGCAGCGCTATCCGCGTCGAGATACTGGGGTCACTAAGAATACCCTGCAGTGAGGGGAGCAGTTGCATCATTCTACCTATGCGTATCAGTCTTCACTCTTCGGGGCAGACCACATAAGCATGACAGAAGACGCGCCATCGCGCAACGAAAATGGGGCGGGGCGGTGTACTGGGGAGAGTGCTATCCGATCTTCCCAGAGAGCACAAAAGCGATGATCAGAGTGTAGATGACCAGCGATTCGATGAGGGCCAGCGCCAGAATCATGGGCGTCAGGATCTTGCCTGAGGCGCCGGGATTGCGGGCGATGCCTTCAAGGGCAGCTGCTGCGGCCCGGCCCTGTGCGATGGCGCCACCGAAGGCTGCCAGAGCGATGCCAAAGCCAGAGGCAATTGCCAGATACATCTTCATCGACCATTCATTGTCCTGCTGAACGGCCTCGCCCGCCAGAGCAATCATCGGGGCCAGGGTCGTCACCAGGAATACCATCAGTCCAGCACTAACTTTACGAAGCTTTCCAGCCATCTTTGGGCCTCCATTATTGCGATTAGTGTTCTTCATGTTCAATCGCCAAGCCAATATAAACGATAGAGAGCAAGCAGAAGACGAGGGTTTGCACCACCGCTACCACCAGGCCTAGTGCCATGATGGGTAGGGGAATGAGGAGAATGCCAAAACCCAGGAAAATGAACAGCACCTTGTGGTCCCCCATGATGTTGCCCATGAGGCGGACGGCCAGAGAGCAGGGGCGAACAAGATGGGAAATGAACTCAATTACGAGCATCAACAACATGAGTGGCAGCGCATACCACTTAATGATCGGTCCCATGAAGTGTTTGAAATAGGCGAGACCGTGCTCTCGCACCCCAAAGAAGTGGGTAGCAAAAAAGACCACCGTGCCCAACGCGAGGGTGGTGCTGAGGCTGTCCGTGGGGGGGACGAAACCTGGTATCATCCCCAACAGGTTGGAGAAGAGAATGAAGATAGCCAGTGACCCAATAAGGGGGAAGTAGCGACGCGCATTCTTCTCGCCCATCACCCCCTCCATGAGGGAGAGTACTGCTTCGACGAGCATCTCCATAATAACTACTGGGGAGAAGCGCTGGTCCGGAACCAGATCATCACCCTTGCTGCGGATTCGCCGTTTCACGGCGAGGGCGAAGGTGATGGCAATAAGTGCCACGAGAAGAGCCATGAACAAATGGGAGACACGGTTGGGCTCCTCTCCGGCTATATAGGTTTTGTGTGGGGCAATGAAGTGATGGACGTTTTGGACGACGCCAGGGAAAAACTGCACGAGCAGCGACCAGTGTTCACCCTCGGGTGCGTGCAGCTCACCACGCAGGTCTGGGATGGCAAAGGAGACGCCGATGAGAGCCAGTGCCACGCAGGCGATGATGATTCCCCGAACCTTTCCGCTCATGCGCTTTCCCCCTCCACGAGAGACTTCTGGAAGCTGACTGCTGCGTAGAGAACGGCCACTACCAGCGTGGAGAACCCTATAATCAGCCCCAGTGCGTTCATTGTCAATGTGACCACCAGGAGGTAAACGATGCCAATCAGCGCAGGAAACTTGATTCCCAGCACCACCGTGTAGAAGACCCGCGACCTGACACGTTGGGCAGTGAGGCGGGCGGCAGCTAGGGCCATGACAGTCAGATCGGCACAGGAGACGAGGCCGGCGACAAGGGCAGCCAGGGCGGTCTCCAAATCCCACACAGTCAGTGCTATGGCCGCAGCAACCAGAGCCAATACGAGTTGCAGGACCATAGTCCGTGTCATCAGTTCCCTACTCATCATCCAGTGCACGCATCCGCTGCAAGCCGCGCCAGAGACTGAGAAATCCGGCGATGGATCCCACAACCACCAGGGCAATCATCATGTAGGGTCTGGTACCCAGCCACTCGTCGAGTGAGTCGCCGACCCAGTACCCCAACCCAATCGACAACGCTAACTCCAAACCGACGGTGGAGGCGGAAATCGTGGTCCGCAGACCCCGTCCATACTCCCTCCAGCGGTTCAAGCAGCCTCCTTCTCAAGCGCACAGGGGCTGTGTGAGTCCCCCAAGCACGGGGCAGACTCTAGCAGATAGACCAGGGCAGATCAACACCATATCGGCATGATGTCACCTTGACTTAACGAGCTGATTGTTGCTATGTGTTTGATGCAGCCAGAGTCGTTTTGGGGGCCGCCTGATGCTTAGTTTCGACGGCTCTGACGATGGTCAAAAGGGTGGACCTGTCGCCCGCAGGAGGAAGTACTGTGCAGAGGCTCATTGCGAAAGCCCGAGAAGGCTTTGAGACCGTTTCTTTGGACGCACAGTTCAAGGACGCCGCCCTTGTCAATTTGGAGCATTGGTTGACCGATGCGACCTTTGTTGAATATCGGCCGGCAATCGAGGCGCTAATCGAAGATGGTGCGTTCGCCTTGTTGGTAGATAGCTTCTATCGGATGTTACCCTTTGGCACCGGGGGGCGCCGGGGGGCTGTGGGCATTGGCCCGAATCGCATCAACCCCTATTCGGTCGTGACCTCTGTGCAGGGTCACTGCGAGTTTCTTGGGCGCCGCTTTCCGGGAATCCGCCTTGAGGTTGTACTGGCGGCAGATGTTCGTTGTTTTCTTGATCAGCGGGGCCGCTACCGCAAAGGCCTGTTGGGGCCGCTGGCGGGCCTTACATCCAAGCAACTCTGTGTCATGGCTGCCGAGGTCTATGCCGCCAACGGAGTGTTGGTGCACATGGTTGACCCAGCCACCGCGACCTACGTTTCCACGCCCGAATTGTCCTACCACATTTTCGAACTCAAGGCGCACGGAGGCTTGAACATCTCGGCCTCCCACAATCCCCCCGACGATAATGGGGCCAAGTTCTACAACGCTGCGGGGGGGCAGGAGGTTCCTCCCCATGACGAGGAATTGGTGCGGGTGGCTTCGGGAGTGCTTGAGGCAGCGACCATGTCATTTCGAGATGCTGTGGACGGTGGTCTCGTGCGCTTCATTTCGCCTGAACAGCGGCAGGCCTACCGCGATCTGGTGGTAAGTCTCTCGCTGGATCACACGGCACGCGCGGCGAAGGTAGCCTTCAGCCCCTTGCATGGTACCGGGACCACCAATGCCGCTCCAGTTCTCGAGCAGGCCGGGTTTGATGTCGTCGTGGTCAAGAGTCAAGCTGACTTCAACGGAGGATTCCCCAATGTTCCTCATCACCTCCCCAATCCGGAGGTGCCTGCCGCCATGGAGGCTGTGGTAGCCATGGCGCGTCGAAGCGGCTGCGACCTGGCCATGGCCACCGATCCTGATGCTGACCGCCTCGGGGTTGCGCTGCCGGGAACCGATGGGAAGTGGCATTGCCTGACGGGCAACCAGATCGGCATCCTCATGGCCGACCACATCCTTTCGGTACGGCAGGCCAGCGGGCTGCTGCGACGTGATAACTATATCGTCAAGACAGAGGTGACCACCTCTTTGCTCCAACGTATAGCAGAGGCTTACGGTATTCGCTGCATCGGGGATTTGCTGGTGGGATTCAAGTATGTTGGGGATGTCCTCGACCAGATTGAGCGAACCGGACGGTTTGGCGATGGTTTCTCCGCCCGCCCGACGGATTTCCTGCTGGCGGTGGAGGAGAGTCACGGGGTCCTGGCGACGGAGTTGATTCGGGACAAAGATGCGGCCAACGGCGCCTTGCTCATTGCGGAGGCAGCGTCGCGGTGTTTGCGGAACGGGACTACTTTGGCCCAGCGCCTGGTCAACCTATATAAGGAGTATGGATATTACGGCACGGGGCTCAAATCCGTGGTGATGGAGGGCGCCGATGGTCTCGAAACCATCCAGGCCATTCAGGCGAGTTTGCGCAGCGCCCCTCCGTCCACAATCGGTGGAGTAGATGTCCTGGAGTTCTTTGACCGGCAGGATGAAGAAGGCATTTTTGGCCCCATCAAGAGTGAAACCGACAGGGAATCCCGCAACGTCCTGGTTTTCAGACTGGCCGGAGGAATCCGCCTTGTTTTGCGCCCGTCGGGTACTGAGCCCAAGAACAAGACTTACGCAGAGCTGGCTGCGCCGCCCCTTGGCGAGGATGCGAGTAACGAGGCGGTCAACGCCCAGATTGAAGAGATCAATGGCCGCATCTCGCAGTTGCTCTCACGCTGGGAGATGGAGATGCTGGCCAGGGTCGGCATTGATTACCCGGAGTATGCAACGGCATTTTCGGACTCCTTGCCGCTGACTCGGAAGCTGGCATTCATTAAGGATGTGGCTCCGGAGCTGCGCCAGATTGCGGAAATCGGTTCTGATGTCGGCATTGCCGTTGAGCGGGTCTTGAAGTTGTTGCGTGGCATTGGTCCCCTGGAGATGCTGGTGGGCGGTCTCGGGCTGATGGCCAGGCAGTGGCCACAGCGTCAGCGGGAGTTCTGGTCGCGCATCCTGACCAGACTCGGATAGGTGAGGCCATGAACCGAATACTGAACCATCTCCTCTGGCTGTTCGTGCTCGTCTCCCTCCTGCCGTGCCGAGTCGGGGCGTATGAGTTGACGCAAGAGGACCGCGAACTGCTGGAGCGTGCCGAGAGCCCCTACAAAGTCAGTCCGGAAATGGAGGGGAAGATTCGGGCCCTGGCCGCTCCCTTTGAACTGGATGGAGAGTTGCCCGGTGGTTTCATCTTCGACGGCATTGAGATTGATCGGCATTTCGTGCGCCTGATCATGAAGTCTAGCGACTTGGATAGTTCGGTCTATCTGCTGCCTCCGGTTCTGGAAGTGGAGGGGGCCATCGGCACCGCCAGTTTCCAATTGGTGGCCGAGGGAGCGGAAGCTCCTGAGTCGGCGGCGGCGCTCATCGCCGCGGTGGTCAAGAATGACGACGGCACTTTCTGGCCGGAGCCGACCATTCAGGAGGATGGGGCCGGGCGGAGAGTGCCCGTTGTGGCGCGCAAGCTCCATGTCTCTGAGTTGATTGGGGACTTCTTTGTGGTGCTGTTGCTCATCGCTCTTTTCGTGGGGGTTCCCGGATTCATGGGCATTTTCGCCAACCGGCGGCTGTCGTGGTGGTGGGCTTTTCTGGGAGTTGTTGCCTACGGATTCGCCGTGCGTGTCTTTGTTGCCTATGTGTTGCAAGGCGATGACGCCAGTGTCGCATGGTCTCCTTCGTCGGACCTGCCGCATTCATCCATTGCCTGGTTCCTGAATACTCTAGGACGGTTCTTCCCAGTAGACACCGGAACCGTGGCGGCGCTGAATCTGTCCATTGCAACCTTGACGGTTGCTGGCATCTACCTGTTGGTGAGTTTGTTGGTACCCGGTCTCTGGCCCGCGGTGGTGGCGGCGCTAGTGGTTGCCAGCGCACCGGCGCACGTCGCGCTGGCCGGCTCTATTACCGTGATGGTTCCGTTTCTGGGCCTGCTCACTGCGGCCGCATTGGCGGGAGTAGCGTACACCGTCACCAATGATGGCCGGGTCCATTGGCTGGGTGCGGTCTTCTTCCTATTCGCTGTCTTTGCCCGACCGGAGGGCCTGGTCCTCACGTTGCCGCTGCTGGCGTTGACTCCCGTGCTGCTGACCCGGGAGCGGCTGAGGCATCGTGATAGCTGGGGGCCGCTGCTGGCGCAGGTCGTCGTTCTCGTGGTGCGAGCAGCCACTCTGGGCCGTGGCCCGGATCAGGTGGACCCCTTCCTGGTGTGGCAAATTGACTGGGGTACCATCCATGCCAATGTGGGCAATTGGCTGATTGGCTTTGGCCGAGTCTCCTTCGCCGCCATGATCTTCTGGGCGATGGGTATCGCCGCCCGTCCCTGGAAGACCGAGCGGGGGCTCTCCCTGGTGATGGGAGCCTGGCTCTTGCTGGGCATCGCAATGTACTATCACGTAGACATGACGGGGAGCTTTCAAGGGGGGCGAGTTGCCCTCTATTTCATGGTCCCCCTGGCCTGGCTTGCGGGGCAAGGGGCGGGCTTCCTGGTGAAGTTGCAGCATACCCAACGCTGGTGGTTGTTGGGGTTGCTGCTACTCTGGCTGATTTTCACTCCCCTCATCCATCGCAGTGCCATCGACCGTGATTTCAAAGCAACTTATGGGCACAACTTCCTTATCGAGGCTTGATGCACTTTCGTCGCAGATACCGCCTTTACTGGTGGACCAACCTGTTGTTCGCGGTACTGTTTCTGGGCTTTGGTGGGTGTCGCAGCGAGGACCGTCTCTCTGGCCCGGAGCTGGGTCCAACGCCGGAAAGTCCCGCCTCGGCTACGGTGCAGGAACGGACGCTGGCGCCCCCCTCCATCCATCTGCGCATCTATCCCGACATGGTTGTTCCAGGTAAGGAGGTGGTGGTGGAAGCGGAGTTAGTGCCCCACATGGTCACAGAGTCTCCGGAGTTCACTTTCAAGGCGCTGGTCGACCCCTGCGAAGGCACCCTTGAGCAAGAGGGGCGGAGAGCCGTCTACCTGGTGCCATCCGATTGTCGCGGCTCGGGAATCACTCTTGAGATCTCGGTCAACGGTTCTTTCGGGACGCTGACGAAGACCATTGACCTGGACATCAAGAAGACCTCTTTCATGGATTCCGTGGTCTTCACATATCCGGTGCCCGGTCAACGACCCCAGTCTCCGATTTCAGTGTGGTGGGACCGGACTCTCTATCAGGACCGCAATGAGAAGCTCTCTTTTCGGGTCAAGCGGTTCGGCGAGTTTATTTTGGAGACTGGGCCGCTGGCTGCGGATCAGGTCATCGAATTGGACATTCCTCCATCGCCCGAAGACGTGGTGCTCTACGGCAATACCTCATCGGGGAGTGAGGAGACTGCGCTGATCCGGATTTACTCCCGGCAGGTGCCTGAATGGCCTGACAACGTGCTCTTGCTCGACCGCTTCACATTGCCCGACAGCAGCAGCCTTGAAGCCCCGCGCGTTCCCATTGCCGATGGCGGGGTTTGCACGCTAGGCACTGCCTGGCGTATCTCGGCGGAGGGCAGGGAAGCTTACCTATATATGCATTACCACGTCTCGAAGGCCAAGCGATATGGTGTCCACGAGGCACTGATGGGGTTTCGGGAAGAGGTGCCAATAAGTGCCACAGGCGCCGAGTACAAGGAACTGGAGATTTGGATGCGGGGTGACCCTGTCCGGGGTGGTGCTTCCCCGGTCTACGTGCGCGTCGAGGGCAGCAATGGCTCGAAGCGCACGTTTAAAGTGAAGCGGGTGCGCGATGACTGGCGGCCCTATCATTTCCCTCTGGACCGCGTGCTTCGTGGAAGTAAGAGCGAGCGCATAAAGGCTGTTTCGGTCTTTGTTGATGCCAAAGATGTCACTCCCCCCCTCGGAACATTGCTTTTCGGCGGGCTGTACTTGAAACGGCACCGCAGCAAGGATGAGCAATAGGTGTTGGCGTTGCCGGGTTGGTGTGCCGGGTGGCGGATGCGCAGCCAACTGCGGTCCTTGCGGAGGGTCAGGTTCTGCTCTACCATGTAACCGCGCACGGAGGGCGTTCTGGTTCTCCGGCAGAGCGTCGCAGGCTTTCAACGATCCTTCGGTTTGGAGAGCGAAACTATGGGGACGAATATTACGACTATCGGTGTCTACATCGACGGGGATTTCTACAGCCGGGTCTTCATGCATTACTTGCAGCGACATGCGGCCAGCGCACCACTGAGTCTGGCTGGACTGGTGTCGCACTGCCGTAGTGCATACGCGCGCTTTGCTGGCCTGGAGTTGGGTGTGTGCCGGGTTGTTGCCAGCCGCTACATCTGCAACCGGGACACCGATTCAAAGCCGGGTTTCACCAGCAATCTGGCGGAGCGTGATGCTCGTCGGCAGGGATTCTGGGTGCAGGAGGTGGGGGGGCCGCGCGTGAACCGCACCATGGAAGTGACGGTGGCCCTGGAGGCCCTGGAAGACACTCTGCAACGCAAGTTGGATGTTGTGCTGCTCATCGCCGGCGACTCGTCATACGCCGTGCTGGCCAGGAAGCTGGCGGCCGCCGGGGCCGCCGTAGTGGTCCCAGCTTTTGATGTCAGCGATCCGGCGCGCGGGGGGCGTAAGGAACGTACTTCGCCGGCGCTGCTTGAAGAAGTCGCCTTGCCGCTTCCCCTGGGTCGGCTGATCGAAACCGCGGGCCTTGATGACCCCCAGGTGAGAGGGCTCTTTATGCGGAGGCCACAGGGGACAGAGGCCAGACCCAAGGTCGCGGTTGCGACGCCTGCGCCTGTCCGGGAAAGCAAGCCCGCAACTGCTGCAGAATCGGGGCAGCAATCGGCACCGGATAACCCATTGTGGGGGACTGTTGCAGACGTGCGGGGGAGAATGGGCTTCTTGAGAGAAGACTGGAACGGCCGGAAACTGTTTTTCCATCATACCGCGGTGCAGGGCGACCTGGGCTTGCTGAAGCCCGGCAACCGAGTGGAATACGACCGCGGGCTGGACCCTAGAGAACGCCCATGCGCCATGAACGTCCGGCTCCTTGAACAGCCGACTTCAGAATCTCCGCCGGACCCCGCGCCCGAGGCGGAACCAGCGCCCGAGGCGGAACCCGCGCCCGAGGCGGAACCAGCGCCCGAGCCGGACCCCGCACCCGAGCCGGAACCCGCGCCCGAGGCGGAGTTGGAGACAGAGCCCGTACCCGAGCTGGAGCCAGAGTCGGTACCCGAGCTGGAATTGGAACCGGAACCGGAAATCGTACCCGAGCCGGAGCCCGAGATCTACTCAGACAAATAGACTGCAATCGCGTAGTTCTGCACCATGTTGTTGTCGGTGCACCCGTCCCAGAGCCCCCCGTTCTTCCAGCGAATTTCTGAAATCGGGTCGGTGCCGTTGAAGTTATGGGTGCGGTAGGTCGCGCCGTTGCAGCGCTTCCCCCCCAGGAAGACGTAGCTGTGCCCCATGGCAGAATCACCCATGGGGCTGTTGGCGATCCGCACCGCACCGCTGGAGTTATCGTCGCCATGGCATCCGCTATTGCCATTGAGCGGCTTGTAGATGAGGAGGGATTTGCCGCTGGGGCCCGTCTTCCCGCAAAGGCCGTAGCCACTATTGTCGCAACCGGGGATGTTGTTGCTCATTTCGCTCTGGGAGAATGATGGGAAGGTCTCGTCGAAGATCACATTGCCGCTGGCATCATGGAGGCGGAACCGCAGGGTCTTCCCGGAGGCTGCGCAGGAGTGAATCCAGTCACAATCGGTGATGTCCCAATCACCGGTATTCTTCCAGCCGGCACATTGATTGTAGCCTGGCAGGGCGGGCCCGTAGTACTCGGAGCCGGCCTTGATGGAGCCGGGGGCATTTATTACCTTGTCGACGCAGGCGTTACCTGCACAGATGAAAGTACCTGTGCAGTCGGCCACGGTGGCGCAAGATTCCTTGCACCCGTTCAAGTCACACTTGTAGGGCGAGCACTGCTCCGGCACGACGTTGGCACAGCCGACACTGTCCTGACATTCCTGAGGAGGAGTGAAGAGGTCAACGTTGCAGGATCCTGGTGAGCAGGCCACGGGTTGTCCCCACGCGCCGTCGGCGCAGGTCTTATGCGTGGAAGAACTGCAGCGCAGACCCCCCGCGGTGATTTGGCTGGCGGAAGGGGCATCGAAGGCGAGGACGCAACTTTCGGAATCCTGAGCGCAGAATGTTCCGGCGCCGTCCCAGTCGAGGCGGCAGACATTGCTCAGGCAGGC
>CALGBT010000742.1 GCA_937884235.1 uncultured Pseudomonadota bacterium | reverse complement strand
GCACGGCGCCCATGAGGAAAGCTGCCTCGGGCATTACTGCGGTCTCCATGGAGAGGCCAACCAGAGTGCAGGCGACGCAGTGAGGCGGGTGGGCATGGATGACGCATTTCACATCTTCCCGCTGGGCGTAAACTCTGACGTGCATTTTTATCTCTGAAGAGGGGGCGATGGACCCGCGCAGGAGTTGACCGGACTGGTCGACGATGACGAGATCCTTCTCTTCGAGAAAACCCTTGTTGACGCCGGTGGGCGTGCACAGGAACTTGTTGGCTGCCAGCCGCACGGAGATATTCCCGTCATGGCCGGAAATCAGGCCTCGCACATGCATCAGTCGAGCGGCTTTGACCATGTCGCGGCGGGATTCAAGTTCAAAGGGATAGCTCATTGTGTGGCCTCGGCAAAACGGGGTAGAGTGATACGCCACTGGTCGTCAATGAGTACAAGGGAGAGCGTTCCCTGGCGCTCAAGGTGGCGTACCGCGACGGTCGCTTGCGTCCCATTCACTGCGGTCCCCTCGAAGGTCAGGTCAGAGAGCCTGGAGAAGGTCTCATCTTCGATGTATCCATAGTGCGCTGATACCGCCCGGTAAAGGGCCAGGCGGGCGCGGGTGACGGGTTCGAAGTGATCGAGAAATGCCTCGGTGCGACCGGCCTGGGCTTCGGCGATGGCCGAACGCACAGTGGCCTCAGGGCTGCGGGGGCCGCAGCCGCCAAGCGCGGTCATCAGCATGAAGATCAGAAGGGATGAACGGGTCACAGGCTCTCCTCCCTACGGCCGCTGTAGAAAGCACTTTCTTCGCTGAGAAAGAGGTCGAGGCGCCAGGTTCCGTCAGCCTGCACGACGGCCACGTCCATGGAACCCTCCGCGGTGGTGACCTTGAGGATTTGCAGTCCTTCCCGGGCGCCGCCCGCCTCAGCTATCTGCAGGTCGGTGCCGGCGGCGCAGACGAAGGCCTCCGGTGCAAACTCAGCCAGACCTTCATAGAGTGCTGCTGAGGGTAGCGTCAAGCGTTCTTTGAAGCCGTCGGTATCGCCACTGCAAAGTGCGGCAAAGGCGTTGCGGACGCAATCTTCCGGACCTTCGGCACAACTCGCGCATAGGGTCATCAAGAGCAGCAGGGTAAGAGTATTTCTTAGGGTCATGATTTTGGTGCGAGAAGGGGGACTCGAACCCCCACAGGCGCAATGCCCACAGCGACCTCAACGCTGCGTGTCTACCAGTTCCACCATCCTCGCACGTTACAAAGAGCAACACCGGCGATAATTAGTGTAAACGTGGGGCGGTGTCAAGGGAAAAGCGGCCGGCTTTGCCGGCGTGCGCTGGGCGCTTTGCGCCCGTGCGCAGGTCGCTGGGCTCCCGTGTGCTGGGCGCTTTGCTCCCGTTGCGGATGAATAGGGTTTGCGCTAGGATGCTTTGAAATGGAGTAGAACATGGAAGAGATTAAGTCCGTGATTGAGTTTTGCAGCCGCCTTCTTTGGGACACGCCCGAAGTCTTTCCGATAATGGTGCTGCTGTTGCTTGCCACCGGTGTGTTCCTGACTCTGCAGTTGCGGCTGATTCAGTTCAGGCGGCTGTGGCACAGTGTCCTGGTGATCGCCGGGAAATACGATAATCCGGAGGATGCCGGAGACGTCAGCCATTTTCAGGCGCTCTCTGCGGCGCTCTCGGCGACGGTGGGGATTGGCAACATTGCCGGCGTGGCGACGGCTGTGCACTACGGTGGTCCTGGGGCAGTGTTCTGGCTCTGGGTGACTGGATTTATTGGGATGGCCACGAAATTTACGGAATGCACGTTGGCTTTGAAGTATCGCAAGATTCACCCCGACGGCTCTGCCTCCGGCGGTCCCATGTACTACATGCGCGACGGTCTGGGCGGGAATTGGGGCTGGGTGGGAATGGTCTTCGCCGTCTGTGCCGTGATTTCCTCATTTGGTTCGGGCAACGCGGTGCAGGCCTTCACCATGGCCGATTCGTTCCGCACGGACTTTGGCATTCCGCCGTGGATTTCGGGGTTGGTATCGGCATCGTTGGTGGCTGTCGTGATTCTTGGGGGCATCAAGCGAATCGGTGCCGTGGCTTCGAAATTGGTGCCCTTCATGGGCCTCATGTATGTGCTCTGCGCCCTTGCGGTGATTGTGCTCAACATTGAGCATTTGCCTGCAGCTATTTCCACTATCGTCAGGGAGGCATTTACGCCTTCCGCCGGCATCGCCGGATTTGCTGGTTCGACCTTTATCTTTACGCTTACGTGGGGTGTAAAACGGGGGCTCTTCTCCAACGAGGCGGGCCAGGGAAGCGCACCCATCGCTCATGCCGCAGCCAAGACGGACGAGCCGGTGAGAGAGGGAGCTGTGGCGCTCCTGGGGCCGCTCATTGACACGGTGGTCATTTGCGCCATGACGGGTCTGGTGATTGTCATTACCGGAACGTGGAACCAGCGGTTTGATGATCAGGTGAACCTCTCTCCGCGCAGCTCATTGACGGTTGTCAGTGAGGAAACCAAGGTGGGTGTGCGCGGCACCCTCACTGACGATGACAAACTGACGGGTGAGTTTGTGGTGCAAGAGGGGGCCCCCGTTGGGTTCAAGCTGGTGCGCAATCACTCTACGGTGGAGGAACTCGCCATTACCTTCGAGGAGAAGCCGTTCGGGGGCATCATCGTGGCGCAAGCAGGGACCATTGAGAGGGTAATTGGAGCTGACGGTGCTGAGGCATCGGCGGACTCGGTTTTTGCCGCGGGCAAGATGCTCTTCAATGGCTCACCGGTCACGGCCATGGGGTTCCGGGTGGGGCTGCAGGATGTAATGCCCAATGGCAATCTGCTGGTCACCTTCGCAGTCTTCCTTTTTGCCCTCTCAACGGCGATTTCCTGGTCCTACTACGGCGATCGCTCCGCCGAATATGTGTTCGGTCCCAAAGCTGTCTTGCCCTATCGGGTCATTTTCGTCATCATGCACTTCCTTGGCGCCATCTTCTCCTTGGAGTTGGTGTGGGGTTTTGCAGATGTGGCCCTGGGAATTATGGCGATTCCCAATCTGTTTGCCATTCTGCTGCTCTCGCGTTACGTGAAGCGAGAAGCTGATGACTACTATCGCCGCATGGGCTATCGCGGGCTCTAGAGCATTGCAATGGAGGCACCCTTGAACATTCAGGATTTCCCGGTGTGGGACCTTGACCCGGATCTATTCAATCTCGGCCCCTTGACCATTCGCTACTATGGCGTTCTCTTTGCGGCGGGGCTGTTGCTGGGTTTCTACCTCTGGCGCTGGCAGATGCGCCGGGCGAACCACGACGAGGAAGTCACTGAGAAGTTCCTGGTCTGGGGCGTGGTGACGGTCCTGGTTGGCTCTCGTCTAGGCCACTGTTTCTTCTACGAGCCCGAAGTCTACCTCAAGGCTCCGTGGAAGGTCCTGGAGGTCTGGAAGGGGGGGCTGGCGAGCCATGGTGCGGCACTGGGTCTCGTGATCTCGTTGATTCTCTATGCCTGGCGGTACGGCTACTCGAAGCTGGAGATCATGGACCGCTTTGCCATGTCGGTGACCATGGCCGCGCTCTTTGTGCGACTGGGCAACTTCATGAACAGCGAAATCGTGGGGCGGGAGTGGTACGGCCCGTGGGCAGTTCGTTTCGCCCGCTATGCGAAGATCAATCAATCCATCTTCGAGTATCGCATTCAGAAGAGTCTAGGGTACACAATTGAGGCGCTACCCCGGCACCCGTCACAGCTCTACGAGGCGTTGGGCGCACTGACCATCTTTGGGATCTTGCTCGGTGTAGACAAGTGGTTGGGCGAAAAGCGGCCGCGGGGTATCATGGCGGCGCTGCTGCTGATTCTCTATTTTTCCTTCCGTTTCTTCGTGGAGTTCTTCAAGGAGTTCCAGTCTCTGGCAAACCTGCGAGCAGTAGATT
>CALGBT010000741.1 GCA_937884235.1 uncultured Pseudomonadota bacterium | reverse complement strand
CATCTGGGGGTCGATGAATTCTCCACGGACGGCCAGACCCAGGGTGTTGGGCACGAATACGTAGCCCAGGGAGACGTTGGCCACGTGTCGTTGGGAATCAACTTCATTGCCGGAATCGGGGGTGGTGGGCTGGGGATTGGGTGTCACTGATTCCCGGGTGTATTCGCCAAAGAGGTGGAAGCCCGCCGCCTTGACGTGCAGGTATCCGGAAACCGCGCTGAGCGCCAGATTGCCGCCGCCAATGACCGGTCGGTCGCCGCCGCTCATGTGGCCGCCCACGCCCAGTCCCAGCCGGAGCTTCTTGCAGCCGCAGGTATCGGCGAGGCCTTCGCCAACCGGTGCCAGCGGTTCAAAGTCGATGCGACCGGCAACGGCCAGGCCATCGAACTGGTTGCCCAGGGAGATGCCCACGCCGTCATAGCCATCGTGGAGCGACGAAGAGTTGCGGCGCAGGCCGTTGAAGAGCCCCGCGGAGATCTTCAGGTGGTCCTCCCAGGGCTCGCTGTAGAGCACCAGGCCCAGGGTATTGGCCGGGGACATCATGATGGTACCCATGGGTCGGTCGAGGTGTGGCAGGAACGCCGAGGAGATCATGTCGCTTTTCATGAGCAGGAACTTGTCGGCCCCGAAGTGGATGCCGAAGTAGTGGCACGGGCTGTAGTCGACCCAGGCTTTGGAAAGGGTTCCCCCAAGCTTCTCGGCATCGAAGAACTCGAGTTCCAGGGCGTAGGTGTAGTCCCGCAGAAAGTGGCCGTCGACCTTCAGGCGAGCACGGCGCAGGCGGAAACCGGGTTCCTCCATGAGGTCCCCGTTGGAGAGCAGCGCATCTTCGTCCGTCCAACCGCCCCACAGTTGTATGCGGCCATGGAGGGCGATGCCGAAATCGTCGGTGTCATGGTGAATGAGCCCCTTCTTGAGCTGCTTGACAAGATTCTTGTTCTCGTCCGCTTGAACGCTGCCGGGAAGAACCAGGAGTGTTGCCAGAACCGCCAGAACCAACCGTTTCATATCATCGCTCCTTAACATATTAGCTCCCAAATTGACTCCGGCAGAATAGCAACCGCCCCCATGCCATGCAAGGGCTCTTTTGGCCACACAACCGCCTGCTCCGCAGCATCTGCCGGCCAGCCTGTAAATGCGCTTGCAATCACCTGATGTGCCCCTATAATACCCCGCAGTTGCAACGTCGGGGCGTGGCGCAGCCTGGTAGCGCACCAGTTTTGGGAACTGGATGTCGCTGGTTCGAATCCAGTCGCCCCGACCAGGTAGACCTGTTTCCAATGGGCCAGGGTGCTTTGTTGCGCACCACATCCGCCCTGCGAACCACCCAATCGCGACCCTGGCAAAGGCGGAAGTCTTGCCTTGGTCACGAACATCCAATTCCGCCAGAGCCCGAACGCAGTTGAGGGCGATGTCTTTCTAGCCCCGTTGCGCAAGCTCGGGGGTGATTTGCGAAAACCGTCGTCGAAGGCAACCGCCTCTTCACGCCACGCGACCCCGGGGACGGGCGTTTGATGCAATATGCCAGCATGCGTGGTGCGCGGGGACGACGTTTGATGCAATGTGACCCCCGAGCTTGCGCAACGGGCTACGACGGCGGCGTTGCCGCCTCTTGGTCGCCCTCAACTGCGTTCGGGCTCGGTTCGGATTTGGATCATTTTGGGGCAGTGATTGGACGACGTGGTGGTGTGAGGGGACGGCCAGAAACAACACCAACTCCCCGGCCCGGCGTAGGCTAAACCGCCAGCACCCGGGCTCGTAGCTGGGCGAGGTCACGGGCACCGCAGGCGACCATGAGGTGGCGGAGGCCGTTGTGGTAGTAGGCGAGCAGGTCGTCGAGGGCATCATCACTCTGGTAGGCGGCTTTGAGAATGGGCAGGGCGGCGGCGACGAGGTCGGCTCCGAGCCCGAGGGCGATGGCCATGTCGTGGGCGGTGCGGATGCCTCCCGAGCCGATGACACAGACGGCGCCGCGGTCGCTGGCGATGGCCTTGAGTTGGCTGCGGGTGTCCTGGATGGCATCGGCGGTGGAGGTGGCGAGGTGGCTCAGGTCCCGGGCGATGTTGAGAGTCTGATTGGTGGGGTTGCGCAGTGCTTCCACGACCACCCAGTCAGTCCCTCCGGCCCCGGCGACGTCGATGCCGGTGAGGCCGGCCCGGATGAGGCGCGGCAGGTGGGCGGTGTTGAGGCCTTGACCGACAGCCTTGAGAAAGACGGGGACCGGACAGCGCTCGATGAAGGCCAAGAGGGGGTGGAAGACTTCGTCGAAGTTCCTTTCGCCTTCCGGCTGAATCAGCTCCTGGGGCACATTGACGTGGACGAAGATGCCGTCCAGTTGCAGTTCGTCGATAAGTTCATAGAGCCGGTTCCGCACGCTCAGTTCTCGCAACTGCCAGGCGGCGATGTTGCCCAGCAACGGTACATCTGGTGCCCGATGCCTGACGTCGTATTCCTGCAGGTAGGCGGCGTCTTCCAGGGCCGGTCGCAGTGAGCCTAGTGCCAGAGCCACGCCGGCCTTCTGGGCCGCTCGGGCGAGGCGATGGTTGAACTTGAACTCCCCTCCGACCCCGCCGCTCATGGAAGCGATCATGAAGGGGTAGCGCAGACGTTTGCCCAGGAAGAAGGTCTCGGTCAGGGCATCGGACATGGTCATTTCGGGCAGTGACTCAGGCAGCAATCGATAGGCGTCAAACCCGGGATTGCCGCGTTCCACATCCTGCTCCAGGCAGATGTCCATGTGTGCCTGCTTGCGGTTGTCGTTGAAAATCACGGGCTCCCCTCCCCTTGTTGGGGCCTAGCTGCCGCAGTAGCCGGCGCTCTGTGCTGGATAGTGGTTTGAGCAGCCAGCGAAGATGTCATCGCACTGCGGCTCTTGCCCCTCTGTCAGGTTGCAGATCTTGCGGCAGGTCTTGCCGGCGATGCAATCAAAGCCCTTCTGGCAGTCGTTGGCTGACGTGCAGCCCTCGCCGTTGCCGGCTTCCCCTGCGGGTTGGCAGACCGGCTGGTTGATGGTGCTGGAGGACCAGTAGCAGCCGTCAGTTGGAGCTTCGCAATCCTGGTTGAGCAGGTTGCATGTTTCGTAGGCATCGGCACCGAGGGAGCAAACTTTGTACTGTTTGTCCGCCAGTTCCAGGCATTTGCTACCGTAGGCACAGTTGTTGGCGGTCTTGCAGTAACCATAGCAGTGCTGTCCATCATCGCCGTCGAGACCCATGCAATAGCCATCGGCGCAATTGCCCTGGGTGGAGCATTCGCCGCCAATGGGCACTTCGCCGGTAACCATGCAGACTGGTTTGTCCCCTGCCCCGAAGATGCAGTTCATGCCGGCGGGGCAGTTTTCGTCGGTGTAGGGATCGCAATCCGGTGTGGCGTAGTCGGCGCAGCTTTCGGTATTGTCCCAGGTGGCGGTGAAGAGGAACTTGCCCTGGCAGCAGTCCATGGTCGGCGTCAGTTCGTAGAGCACTTCAAAGGCCTGACTTCCTTTCATTGCGCCATGGATAGTATCGGAGTTCTTGATGCCCGTGACGGAGAAGGCGCCGGCCACGGTGTTAGCAAAGTAGCCCTTCTCATAGGCCTTGTTGCAGGTCAGCTTGAGGAAGTCCTGGACCACCTTGCACCCGGTATCGCCGATGCACTGGAAGGAAGCTTCGAGGATGAAGACGTTGCCATCGTTGTAAGTAAACGCCAGCTTGTTGGCACCATCGGTCCAGGAGTAGGTACCAGGCTCGGGAGTGGGCAGGGGGTCGGCCGGTACAGGAATGGTCGGCCCCGTGTCGACATCTGGCGTCGTGGTGACGTCGGGCGCGGCGGTGATGTCGCCGCCGGTGCCGTCGGCAGTGACGTTGCCCAGGTCATCGGGGCCGTTGTTGTCGTCGCCGCCACCACAGGCGATTACCAATAGGGCGAGGGCCAGGATGAGCTTTGCCTTCATGGGCTTCTCCGCTACTTATCTTTGATCTTCTTGAGGGCACGCTGTGCCATTGCACGATACCGGGACTTGCCGTAATCGTTGAGCACCTTCTGCAATGCATCCCGAGCCTGGGGCACGAAGCCGCCCTGTGCGGCTACCTCTCCCAACTGGTAGAAGGCCTCGCCGGCCTTGTCAATGTTGTCGGCGCAGGTCTGCCCAGCCAGGGCGAGGCGCTCCATGGCATCGCCGTAGCTCTTGGTGGCGGCCAGCAACAGGGCCTCTTCGATCAGGCCCGAGCAGAGGTATTCTTTGAGGCTCGCCTCCGGGGTCACGGCCGTGTTGCCGGCCTCGAGCATCGCCTTCATGCGCTTCTGCAGATTGACCCAATCGGCGGCTCGGGCGGACATCTGGAAGGTGAAGTCGCCGGCCCATCCCAGGAATTTTGCCGCCGGGTTGTGCTCGATCAGGCGGTCGACCCAGGCCAGCCCCTCCTCGTTGCGGCCGCGCACGTAGTTGAAGAGGGCGGCGTGGTAGTAAATGCTGGCGGCCATGTCCATCTTCTCGAGGGGTTTCAGACCCGGTTTCTGGCCATTGCGATTGGGCAGGGCCATGTACTTGTCAGCCGCGTTCATGTACTTGGCTTCATAGCTGGCCAGCTCCATGCGGCGCAGCTTCTTGGGCAGTTTGTAGTCGTCGGGGTAGGCCGGCCCCAGGACGTTCTCAGAGACGTAGATGAGACGGCCCTGGCCTTCCAGCCTGATGAGTCCCTGGTAAGCCAGCAGGATCCCTGCCCAGGCCTGTTCTTCTCGTCTCCCGGCACCACGCTCGATGATCTCCTGGCAGCGGGCGATGGCGAGTTGGAAGCTCTCTTCCCCTTTGTTGAAGTAGAGCCCTTCTTCCAGGTAGAACTCGGCCAGGGCCAGATCCCACTTGATAATGAGGTCTTCCGCCTGGGCACGTATTTCGGGGTCGGCGTTGTTGCCGAACCAGGACCCGTCGGCGCGAAAGAAGTGGCGTAACTTGCGGACCTGCTCTTCCACATCTTCGAAGCCGTAGTTCCAGCGGTAAGTGGCCAGGATCTGGTCCCAGTAGTCCACTGCCCCGGGGGCATTCTGGTTCAGGCTGATGAAGTAGTGATAGATGGCCACGGCATCGTCGTTGAAGCCGCGTTGCGCCATCATGGCGGCCAGCTCGTGGAGCATGGCATGGGCACGCGGCTCGGGCACCTCTCGCAGCAGGTAGTCACGGTGACCCGTCCAGCCCTGGCCAGCTTCAGAGACGGTAATGACATAGTCTTTGAGGGTCATGTTGCGCAGGGTCGAGTCTTCCTGGCCCTTTTCCCGCAGGGCGGTGATGACCTCTTCAAAAGCAACCAGAGTCTTGTCGTACTGCTGGTAGTTGTAGTAGGTCCACCCCAGCTTGTAGAGGGCGTAGAGGTACATGGGTGATTCTTTGTGGTTTTCCGTCAACTTCTTGTAGTACTTCAGCGCTTCGAAGAGGTTGTTCTTGTTGAAGTAGTACTCTGCCGAGATGAGGTATGCCTGGGGCAGGTAGCGGCTCTGGGGGAAGTGCTCCTCGAGCTTGTTCAGGGCCTTGACACTCTTCTCGACCAGGTCATCGTCGCCGGTTGACTTGCCGGTCTCAGCACCGTTGCGGCCGTAGTAGAAGAGGACCTCTTCGGCGCGGGGATAGGTGGAGTGCTCCATGAGGATCTTCTCGTAGAACGGCAGCGAGGGCGAGTAGTCCTTCACCGGCATCTCGGGTGGTTCGTCGAGCTTGCCAGCTTCGTAGCGGGCGTAGTCAGCCTTGTACTCGCGACCCTGCAGAGCCAGCTTGTAGCGAATGTTCTCGGTGGTGAATTCGGCGATGCGGTAGAAGAGGTCGGCGATGTTGGCGTAGTTGGGGTTATCCCTGGCCAGGTTCTTCATCTTCTCGATGGAGTCCTCACGAATCTTGGAGATCTTGGCGTAGCCCTCCAGTTCGATGTCGGTCATGTTTTCCATCTCGAATTCGGTGGCGGTGTACGGACGGCGATTGCTCTTCTTCGGGGCCTCTGCCGTGGCCGGGTCATCAGCAGCCGGCTCTTCTACTGCTGGCTCTTCTGCTGCTGGCTCTTCTGCTGCTGGCTCCGCTGCCGTTGGTTCTGCTGCCGGTTTGTCCGCAGCCGCCACCATTTCAAACCACATCATCACCGTCATCATCGCCACGCAAAGCACCACGCGTCTCATCATCAACTCCTATGAACCACCGGGGTTCGCCAGTTGCTGCCCATTCTACGTCAGTCTTTGCGAGAATATCAGACGTGTGTGTTTAAGCAAGGGGGGGGAGTCCCTTTGCGGTTGTCGCGGCGCGGCTGCAACCAGGCTAGCTGGGAGCGGGTTCTTCCTCGACTTCAGCGGCAACTTCCGGAAGGGCCGGTGGGTCCTTGATGAGGTCGCTCACGGGTTCCTCCTCGACTTCAGCGGCAACTTCTGGAAGGGCCGGTGGGTCGTTGATGAGGTCGATCACGGGTTCAGCTTCAGCGGAAGTTTCCGCAAGGAGATCCTCGACGGTTTCGGGCTCGTCAACTTCTGTGCCAGGGACGCTGCCGGGTACCTGCTGGTTTGCTCGGGCTGTCTGGCGGCGGGGTTTGCCGGTCTTGATGAGGCAGAGTTCGTCGTTGGCCAGGTCGAGTTGTAGCATGGTGACCATGTAGGCCCGGCGGTTGTGCTCCAGCTTGCGTTTGATAGTCTTTTCGCCGTGGCTGCGAATCTTCAGTTCCTTGGTCAGTTTCTGCATTGCCTCGCGCAGGGATGCCAACTCGTTCTCGGCGTCAGCGTTGGGGGCCGGCGCAATCTCGGGGGCCGGTGCGGTGGCGGCTGCAGGCATGGGGGGCGGTGGTGGAGGAGTGGCCAGAGCCTTCTCCAGGGCTGCCTTGGCCTGTGCTGCGGCGGCGCTGGCGAAAGCGAGTTCCTCTCCCATCTTGGCCACCTTCTGTTTCTGCTCCAGCAATTCAGCCTGCACCTCTGTCAGGGCGCTGGAGGCATCGGCAAGCCTGCGCTCCAGAAGTTCTTCCTTGCGGTTGAAGTCACGCTCCAGGTCCTGCACTTTGCGTCCGTCGCCACGCGGTCCCCGTCCCTTGCGCCGCTCTTCTTCCGCATCTTTTTCGGCAGCCTCCAGGGCCTCGCGCAGCTTCTGGAGTTTGTTGTCTTTCTCCTGTAGCCGTTTCTCAAATCGCTCGGCGGCGGCCTCCAGTTCAGCTTTCTGGCGCCCCAGGGCAGCGAGCTCGTCCTTGAGTTCCCGGTTGAAGAAGGGCAGGACCAGCGCCAGTGAAGCCGCCACACCACCACAGAGTGCTACTATCATGTGTAGATTTTCCATGCCATTGTCCCCGTGTAGTTCCCCTTGCGGGGTATGTGTGATTGTATAGCAGAGGCCGGTCGCCGGCTCAATTGTTTTCTCGGTACCCTGACGCTATTCTGGGGTCGGCAGGAGCAGCATGAATTTGTCCCTCACAGAGTTGGAGAAGGTGGTCCGGGAGTTGGATCGAGAGATCGTCTCGGGCCAAATCCAGGAATTTCGCCAGCCCACTGCATCGACCATCTGGATGGCGGTGAGGGCGAATGGCAGGACGGTCAACGTTCTTTTCGAAACCGCCCGGCAGCGGGCCCGCTTGCACGCCGTGGATGAGCGCAGTTCCACGCTGACGCCCCCGCCGGCTTTTGTCAGCCATCTGCGGGCTCACCTGGAGAACGCCCGGATCGTGGCGCTGGACATGCCCTGGGCAGACCGGGTTGTGGTTGTTCGCTGCTTGCGCGGCGAGGAGCGGCGCGCCCTGGTGTTGGAGTGTTCGAGCCACCACCCCAATCTCTTCGTTACTGACTGGAAGGGCAGGATCCAGCAGGCCCTGCGACCCTCTGATTCTTCACGTCGAGCCCTCGGTCCGGGGGATCTGTACGAACCTCCGCCACTAGGTCCCGTAGGGGCCGCGCCTGGGGACCGGATCGGCGATGCATCCTCGGCCAGTGTGGCGTTGGCGCATCATTTTGGCAGTCTTGAAGTGGCCGAGGAGCATGAGCGACAGCAGCGCCATCGGGAGCAGGCCGTTCGCAAGGAGTTGCGGCGGACTGAGCGGGCGTTGGCCAGCGTGCGGCGCGATCTGGCGCGGGCAGGGCTGTGGGAAAGCCACCAACGTCGAGGCGAGCTTTTGAAGGCCAACTACGCCCGGCTCCGTCCCGGTACCACAGCCGTTGAGGTGGTGGACTACTGGGACCCCGAGCAGCAGGTGCTGACCGTTGCGTTGGACCCCGCCCGGTCGCCCCAGGACATTGTGGAGGATTGTTTCCGCAAGGCCCGTAAGGGCAAGCGGGGGGCCCGGGTTGCCGCCGCCCGTGCCCAGGAATTGGAGGCAGGAGTGCGGCTGTTGGAGGTGCTTCTGGCAGCCGTGGAAGGGGTGGCCTTGGGGATCTCTTTTGATCTCATCGACCAACGGGTGATGGAGGTCTCGCCGCGCCTGCGTCGGGCGTTGGAGCAGTGCCCGGGCAAGACCGGGGGACGCCCGCCGGTGGCGCCTCGGCTGCCCTACCGGGAGTTCCTCGTACCCTCGGGCCGGTCCATCCGTGTCGGCCGGGGGGCGCGTGACAACCATGTTCTCACTTTCCAGCACTCAGCCCCCCACGATGTCTGGCTCCACGTTAGGGGTTTCTCAGGTAGTCATGTGGTGCTGCCCCTGGCAAGGGGCCAGGAGCCGGATACGGAGACGCTCTTGGATGCCGCCTATCTGGCGATCCATTACTCCAAGGCGCCGGACGAGGGTTTCAACGAAGTTATGTGGACGCGGCGAAAACACGTACGAGCCGTGAAGAAGGGGGCTCCGGGTCAAGTTACCGTGCAGCAGGAGAAGAATCTGGCGGTGGAGGTGAATCCCCAGCGTCTGGCGGAGCTACTGCGGTATCGTGAGCGGTAGGCTGTGGGGGCTCGCCGGGGCGTTTGCGCCACCACTGCCAGGTGCCTGCGACCAGCAACCCCAGATAGAGGAAGTAGCTGCCCACCTGAAGGTCCAGAGGCAGGGTCCATGCCGCCAGTAGAGGAGCGATCACTGTATCACCTCCATGGTCCGCAGGGCGGTCAGCAGCGCCTCGCCCTCGGGGCCGACCCCCGTCACCACTGGCGGAAGCCCGCGCATTACCTCCTGGGGCATGGGGTGGTCGGTGCACCAGCGTAGTTCGACCTCGCCTGGCAAAGGGAGGGCCGGGCCGCGCAAGCGGACGAACTGCGTTCCCCTTTCGACGACGTCCAACCCCGTGGTCGCGACTATTTCGGCGGTATTGCCACCGAGGGGGGCCTGGAGCAGCACTGCCACCACTGCGGAGGTCTGTGCGGGTACCGTGGCGGTGACGCGCAGGGTGACGCAGCCGGGCTTCCCGGACCGCTCCAGACCTTGCCAGGCCGGGTAGCCCGGCCCGCTGCGTGCCTGGTCGCGCGTCAAGGCGGCGGGGTGGAAGCTCTCTTCGCCCACGTCCCGCCACTGGAACTTGGACCAGTCCAGAATCTGCGGCAGCGGTAGCATGGCCAGGTTCATACCGTCGCCCGTCGGCAGTATCCGCCAGCTCTTCGGCCAGGCCCCGGTGGCCGGGTCCGCAAGGCGCAGCACGAGGCGCGGGGTCGGCTCCTTGCGGTAGCAGGGGAGCATTGCCGAGGACCCGATCTGGTAGGCTTCAACAGCACCGTGGAGGGCCCAGGCGTGGGCACCATGGAGGCTGGCAGCCACCACTCCGGGCTCGCAAATTCCCTCTTCGGTGAGCTCTTCGGCAACCCATCTAGCCTCAGCATAGGTGTAGGTGATGCCTGCTGGCAGGGCGGTGGCGGTGAGGGCAATGAGCAGGCCAGACGCGGCCACGGGAGCCACACTCCGCAGCCAGTTCCACCGCTTCAAACGCGGGTGCACCCG
>CALGBT010000740.1 GCA_937884235.1 uncultured Pseudomonadota bacterium | reverse complement strand
CAACCGTGACCCACTGTTGAGGAGTAACCGAAATCTTGTATGGAAGAGGCAACAATCCAGGATGGTCTCGGCGTCGCCGGGTGCTTCGAGTTCGGCTTGGACGGGGACCAGTGGCGCTGGACGGAGTGGACCCAGTGGACAGTCTGAACGGGGGAGGGATGCGGTGTTGCCATCCACACTACCTTAAGACGAAACAGTAATATGAACAGGGTAGATTCCACTTGCACGGGGCACTGCCCCGCTGTAGGGTCGAGGCGTAATATACAAATGACAGAGTACGGACGAGGGTCTTCTACGGGCGGCGACTATGTGGTGTCGCTTCTTGTAGAACTGCCGGCTGGCAAAGCGATGCGTTCGTGAACGCCGTATTGGGTAGCAATATCCAGAGGTCAGTGCCATGGAGTGGAAGAGTCACATACTCCTGGTCGAAGACAACGATGCCTGTGCGGAACTGGTTCGGGAGTATCTCGAAGGTCAAAGCAGCCACTACTTCGTGGTGGATCGTTGTGTGACGCTGGCGGCGGGGATGGAGAGGGCTTCCCACGGGTCCCTGGACGCCGCCCTGTTGGATCTGGGACTTCCCGACAGCCTGGGCCTGGAGACCTTCAGCACGTTCCATGAGCGTTTTCCAGACGTGCCAGTGATCATTTTCAGCGGGAATGAGGATCAAGCGTTGGTCCGCACGGCATTGGAGGAGGGGGCGCAAGAGTGTCTGGTCAAGGGGAGAATCAACAACGAGATGCTGATTCATAGCCTCTGTCATGCCATAGAACGACAGAGGTCAACCCTTTGTCGGGAGACCCTTCGGAAGGAGGAAGCGCTTCGCCGGGAGTCGTTATGGCTGGAACGTATGCTGCAATGGTCCGCTGAAGTGTTCCCCCCAGTTGAGTCCGGTTCTCGTCCAGGGGTTTGGCCCCCGGCCCTTCTCGAACGGTGGGCGGAGGCCTACTTAGAGGCACTGGATGCGGGGTGGGTCATCGCCCAGACAGCGCAGCGCAATCGACGGGTGGACATTCTGGTTTCCCTGGCGTCCGACCTGGGTTCTCGTGGGGGCGGCCCGGGTGACCTGCTCGAACTTCACGTGACGGTGATGGAACGGTGGTTGGCCTCTGGGATGGGGTCTGCGGACGTCTTGGAGAGGTCTCGGATGTTGGTGTTGGAGTTGATGGGGCATCTGGTGTCCTTCTATCGGGGGACTGGGTGCAACTGCTGAAGGGAGGGGACGATGGACCCGGAATCGAGATTAGAGAAGACGGAACTTGAAGTGGGCTTCATTCCGATCCTCTGTGCAGCGCCATTGCTTCTTGCCCACGCCAACGGCATCTTCGAAAAGCACGGTCTGAACGTCCATCTGCGGCCGGCACCCGGTTGGAGTGGCATCAAGGAGCTGCTGGCCTACGGCAAGATCGATGTCGCCCACATGCTGTCTCCCATGCCTCTTGCCTGCAATCTGGGTATTGACGGCAAGAAGACCGAGCTCCGGCTGGCAGCGATGCAGAACGTCAATGGCCAGGCACTGACCCTGGCCCGGAAGCACCTGGGGCTGACCAACGTTGGAGCGATGCGCGGGTTCACCTTCGGGGTGCCCTATCGCTTCTCCATGCACTACTATCTGTTGTGTCACTATCTCGCTGCCAACGGAGTGGACCCTCTCACCGAGGTCACCATTGTGGAGGTGGCTCCGCCCAACATGCCCTACTACATGAAGCAGGGATGGGTGGATGCGATTCTTGCTCCCGAGCCCTTCAACCAGATCCCGGTTATTCAGGGAACGGGGTTCATTCACGTTCTCTCCAAGGAGATCTGGGATGGGCATCCCTGTTGCTGTCTGGCGACGTCCCGCTCCTTTGCAGAGACCTGTCCCAACAGCTACAGGGCACTGGTGCGGAGTGTTGTGGAAGCGGAAATGGCTCTGCACAGTGCGGATCCTGAAGAGCGGCATAGGCTCGCTCGACAGATTTCCGGTCCCGAGTATTTGAACCTTGAGGACAGTCTTCCGGCCGAGCAGGTTCTGTCGGGGGAGTTCCCAGACGGGAAAGGAGGGAGACGCCAGGAGCGCGACCGCATCGACTTCGTCCCGCACCCCTTTGTCGATTATGGGACATGGATCCTTTCCCAGATGCAGCGGTGGCAGCAGTTGGAGTCTCGAGTCGACTACCGGGACGTGGTGGAGAGTACTTTTCAGTTCAGGGGAACCGTTGATGCGGCGCTGGCCGCCGGTTATTCGGGCAGCAGGAAGGCTCAGACGGCCCAGATGGGATATGATGGGACGGACCCGTTCTCCTACATGGAGGCACAGCCATTCAGTAGTTTCCGGGAGCGAGACGTCAGGAAGGCGGTGCAGAAGATTCCACCAGCTCTGGCCACGCGGCTGGAACACCTCAATGTCGCAGTGGCTTCGGTTGCCGGCGGAGACCTGAGTGTGGAGTTTGGCAACTCGGGAGACGACAAGTTGGGGCGGACGGAGGACCTTCTGGGCGAGTTGGTGACCAATATCAAGTTCAGTCGTCTTCTGTTGCAGGAGACCAATGAGAAGCTCCAGGCTCAGTCGAAGGCGCTGGCGACCAGTGAGGGGGATCTGCGCATCACACTGGAGAGCATCGGAGACGGCGTGATTTGCACCGACACTGAGCGACGAGTTACGCGAATGAACCGGGAAGCGGAAGCCCTGACCGGTTGGAGTGAAGAGGGAGCCCGCGGCCGTCCTCTGGATGAGGTCTTCCGGATCGTCAACGAGGAGACTCATGAGACGGCTCCAGACCCCGTGGCGAAGGTCTTGGAGAGTGGTCACATTGAGGGACTGGCGAATCACACGCTTCTGATTTCCCGAAGTGGAGACGAGAAGGCCATTGCCGACAGTGCCTCTCCCATTCGTTCGCCTTCCGGGGAGGTGTCTGGGGTGGTGCTGGTGTTTCGTGATCAGACCACCGAGCGTCAAGCAGAGAGGGTCCTGGAGAGGGAGCGTGAGACGTTGAGCGCCGTGCTGGACGGCATTGATGACATCATCTACACCGCGGATCCTGAGACCTACGAGTTGTTACACGTTAATGACGCTTTCAGGCAGTCCTGGGATCCTGATGCCATCGGCAAGAAGTGCTACAAGGTGTTGCATGACAGGGAGACTCCTTGTCCCTTCTGCAGCAACGACAAGATCTTTGGTGAGTATCTGGGGCGCTCCTATGTCTGGGAATTCCAGGACGAGGATACCGGGAAGTGGTATCGCTGTTCCGACAAGGCGATTACCTGGATCGATGGCCGAATGGTCCGGTTCGAGCTGGCCACCGACATCAGCGACATCAAGGAATTCGAGACAGCTCTCGAGAAGGCCAACGAACAACTTCTGCGATCCAACCGGGATCTGGAGCAGTTCGCCTATGTGGCGTCGCACGATTTGCAGGAACCACTGCGCATGGTTGCGAGCTATACGGAACTGCTGGCCCAGCGGTACGCAGGGAAGTTGGATGAGAAAGCGGACAAGTACATTGGCTATGCGGTGGATGGTGCGAATCGGATGCAGAGTCTGATCAGTGACTTGTTGGCTTTCTCTCGAGTCGGCAATCCCGATTTGGTTCTCCATCCTGTGGACAGCAACGGGGTGTTGGATCAGGTCCGACAGGTTTTGAAGATGGCGATCATGGAGAGTCATGGAGAGGTGGTTGTTGGCGAGTTGCCCGTGGTATCAGCGGACCGGATGCAGTTGGCTCAAGTCTTTCAGAATCTCATCGGGAATGCCTTGAAGTTTCGAAGCGAGCGTCCCCCTCGAGTAGAGGTGTCGGCCCGTCGTCAGGACGACCGGTGGGTTTTCGCTGTGGCGGACAACGGCATCGGCATCGACGCCAAGTTCACGGAGCGGATCTTCACGATCTTCCAACGGCTTCATGCACGAGGAGAGTACTCTGGCACCGGAATCGGGTTGGCGATTGTGAAGAAGATCGTCGAGCGGCACGGCGGCGAAGTTTCCGTCGAGTCAGCGCCTGGTCAGGGTTCGATTTTCACATTCTCGATGCCCGCGGTTTGCGGGGAAGGAGGGGACCCCTGTGATTAATGGAACAGGAAGCAGTATCACGATTCTGTTGGTGGAGGACAATCCAGCGGATGCAGACCTGACCCAGGAGAGCCTGGAGGTTTCGAAGATCAGCAACGAGTTGCACCTGGTCACCGACGGCGTGGAGGCCATGGACTTCCTGCGCAGGCAGGGCAAGTACAAGAATGCGCCCAGGCCGGACCTGATGTTGCTGGACTTGAATCTTCCCCGCAAGCATGGCCGCGAGGTCCTGGCGGAGATGAAGGCTGACAAAAAGCTCTGCAGTATCCCCGTTGTCATCTTGACCTCATCGCTAGCGGAAGAGGATATACTGAGGTCCTACGAGCTGCATGCCAGCGCCTACGTGACCAAACCGGTGGGACTGGCCGGGTTCGCCAAGATTGTCCAGGGTATTGAGGCGTTCTGGTTCTCTGTGGTTCGTTTTCCGCCGAAGAAGTAAATCGGATTTCACTTGATGCTGCTCGCTGTTAAAGACCAGCAGTCTCAGGCTGGGCCACCTTGTCTGCCTCAGGAGCGAGCACGATGCGCAGGCCGATGTGGTCCAGGCAGGCGATGGGGGACCACCCGGCGCGCAGATGCACGTGGCAAGCATCGGTCGGGCTGCGCCAGGCCCCTCCCCGCAACGCACGAAGCCGGCACGACAGGCCCGATGCATGTCGTTGCAGGTCGAAGAAGCCGTGTTCGTTGGCGCACCATTCCCAGACATTGCCCAGGAGGTCGAAGAGGCCAAGTGCGTTGGGCGGATAGCAACCGCGCTGCACGGTGCCGTGGATCGGCTGGGTATCCCGGCAGTTCAACTGGTCTGGGATGCGCGCCGCGGCCACCCACTCAAGGCTCAGGATTCTTCCCTCAGCCATGCGCTGCCACTCGACCTCTGTAGGAAGTCGGTAGGCAAGTCCCTCATCAAGCTTGGCACCTTCCCTCTCCCGCCGGGTGAGCCACCTGCAGTATGCTGCGGCATGGTGCCACGCAATCTCGACCACCGGCGATTCCGGCAGGGAAAGGGCGGTCACCCCAGCCTTGATGCACCGCAAGTAGTCCACCGGGTCTGGCGAATCAGAGTTGAGAAGCGAGGAGCGCTCCCGCTCGAACTCCATCCATTGCGCCACGGTGACCGGGAAATCAGCGGCCCAGAACCCGGCCACGCTGTACCGCCGCCCCGCCACTTCTGTATCCCCCGGGGGTACCCATCTCAGCACAGCCCCCTGGTGCGTACGACGGGAGCGCAGGCCGAGGTGTTCCTCCAGGAATTGGTCGGGCGCCTTGAGACAAAGCAGTCGCCAGATTGAAAGCCGGAAATCCTCCTTCAGCGAACCATCGCCCAGCCGTTTCACCAAAGAGTTGAGCACTTCTTCGTCGCCAGTGATTCCGATACGCTCCATGCCTTTCAGCAGCCGGAGCCAGCGCTCTGGATGCCCCTCTTCATTCCAACGCCGACACAGGGCCCGCAGTGCTTGAGTGCCAGTCGCCTGGCTGGCGAGACAGTCGTAGGCGGCGGCGCTTCCGGCCCCTTCGGGTCTCATCCGAAGTAGGCGGAGCAAGACACGGGTTACGACCTGAGTCATGCTCTTCGGGACGCTCATGGTGGACAGGTCCTTAACCGCTGTGGCCCAATTGAGCGGGTCGGAACTTATGCGATGCAGAACTTGGAGGACTTTCTTTTCCGCAACGGCAAGGGGTGGGCCCAGATGGCCGTGGCGGGCCAGAACTGAAGCGATGTCCTCACCATGGTCGGGCAGCAACACCAGCAGGTCAAGTATCTCGACCCGGGTTGTACAGGCCAAAGCCCGGAGGGTTGCGGCGAACTTGTCTTTGTCCTCCGGGAGAACACATTGACTGCGGCCCGGGTGCGACAGGAGGTGAGGACAACCTTTGGCCGGGGAGAATGCCCCTGCGATGCCATTTGCTGCCTTACCGTGGCCCGGCACAGATGGAAGCAAACGGACTGCTCCCGAGCGGACCGGGGCCGTGACGGCCAGCAGATCTTCGGTCCAGGCACTGACAAGCTCTCGGTCTGAGGCCTTCTCAAAGTCACTCAGACCCGACAGGGGCCCGTACTGTTTGCGAAAGCCCGACTGCCCCGGCATGGTGGACAGTCCGGCTAGTAGGGTACACAGCGAACCGCATGGCACGTCGGCCCCCATTGCTGCGAGCGAATTCAGGGCGGCCAGCCGGACCTGGAATGGAACAGTTTCGTCGGCCAGAGCGCACAGCAGCACGCGCCGGGAACGGCCGGTGCGGAGCACCGACAAGATACAGAGTACCTCATCCCACCGATACTTCTGTCGCACGGAAGGCAGGATGCTCAACAGTCTGCGCGGTAGAATTCCGAACACGCTCCAAAGTGGGTCTGGATGTCCCACAGCACTTAGTCTGCTCCACAGAACGGACCTTCTGAGGAGCCGCAGCAATCGGGCCTCGATGAGCGGCCGGAGGAGCCGCAGGCTGCGATACGGGCGGCTCCTGAATCTCTCCGCAGCTCGCCCGTTGGCTCCTGCGCTCACAAGGTTGCCTATGTCCCTGCCAAAAGCGAAGTGGGAAAAGACCACGTTCGCCAGCATCAAGCCGATGGAAATACGACAGAGAAAACGGAGCAGGCTCATGGCCCCGCCGGGACGAAACGACACCGCCGGATTTCCCATGATGGACGGAGTTTGAAGGCCGTAGACGTCGAAAAAATCGAAGGTGATCTCTCCTCTCAGCAGGAAAGCCTCAACTCCCAGCATGAGCCATGAAAGGGCGCTGTCGAGAGCTTCCGTCGCCTCGCCCACGTCATACCACTGGGCAATATGCCATCCCAGCAGCTCCGGCCCACCCATTGTCTGCAAGATGTACGCACTGCGGAAGAGAGAACCCGTGTTCAGGATCAGGAAGAGACAGATCCAGGCCGTAAACCAGCCCGTGGCATTGTAGCCAATGTCCTTGGGGCTGGATACGTCCTCCTTCTCCCAGCGTCTGGCCGCTTCAGTCGCTCTTTCATGCTGATTCCCCAGGGCTGCCTGATCCATCTTTGGGACGAGTTCATCAAAACCTTGTCCTCTTCCTCGCAAGAAGCGGAACAGCAGTTCCTTCTGCCCTGTGTTCCACGTGTGCAGATTCGAACTGAGTGAAGAAATGAATCCAGAGACTCGGTGCGGGCCCACGAGGAGTGCGCCCAAAAAGGCAAACGCCACGCACGTCCCAAACATGCCTGCCAGTTGTGCCGCCGGGTGAGAGATATCGAGCAGGAGGGCAGGGAACCCTACAGCGAGAGTTGCAGCCAGAAGATGGCGGAAATAGCGCCCCGCTGTCAGGATCGGCGCCGTAACGAGATCGACGATAGAATGGAGATCTGTCAACCCCAGGGCAAGGGCTACTAGAAGTGAGGCGCCGAGCAGGACCAGCGCAACCTCGAAAGGAAAGGTCCCCAACAGCCCCAAGGCCAGAACGTGATGGGCCACTAGAACCATGGCTGCAAAAAGCGTCAGCCACATCACACGGCGCCAGAATCTGCCCGACAACTGCAACGGAGACAACAGCCAGCGAATCAAGTCGCGGCCGGCCCCTAACAGACCTGAACCATTCGTGTCAGCCTTCTGCTCTTTCATCGCCTGGTGTCCCGAGCGCTGTTCAGTCCTTTTCTTGCCCACCGGGCGAATCAGCGTCTTGCGTAGCATCCCAACTGTCCAGAGCACTTCGCGCTATCGGATCGCCACGCCGGGGTCCAGGCGCCCTGTCCTTTTCCTCACCAGACTTTTGCTGCTGTCCTTCTCTCCGCCGTTTCTTCAAGATGGCCTCTCCATCTGCTTCGATCAGCCCCCAGGCCACGCGTATTCCGCGCTGCTCCAGGTCTCCGTACTTGGCGACCAGCTCCAGGATAATGTCCTCCAAGGCCAGGTCCAGGTGTCTTTGAAGGATCCTGCTGATACTGGGTACCATTTGTATCAGGCCAAAGTATTGGAACGCCGCGATAGCAACGGCAGTGGCACGAATGGCCGGGAACTTGTCCACTTCGCCCTTGCCGAATTCGCCGATGGCAGGGAACCCCCGCTTGTCATACATCGGTTCCCGGATCTCCTCCAGTATGAACCTTGCCAGAGCGTAGTAGGGCTTGTTGTCATGGTCTGAAAGGCGAGGAAGGGCCTCATAGCCTGACACAGGTCCTTCGGGGTCAACCAATCGGGAATAGAGAGCGACCGCCTTGAACACCAGATAGACGCCGCACTCGTCGTGAAAGACCAATTCCTTGCCATCGATGGTGCGGCTCAGAATATTGGTATAAAGGAGTGGCTGTTTCATGAACGAGAGGGATGGCCGGTCAAGTTCCTTGAGGAGCAAGAAGACCCCTTTGTGCAAGGCCTCTTGCGCCTTCTCCGTCAGCTTGAGAACTCCCTCGGCCAGCACGGCCAATTCCGCAAGTGCGGCCACTGCATATGAAGTGTGGAGAAGGCTGGCCTCCGGATTATCAATGTTATAGCCGATTGGAGAAATCGCCTGTTCCGGGCGATGAAGGCCCGTGGTGGGCTGATAGGGTTCGACGTCGATCCATCCGTCGCCCACACGGTTCGTGGAGACGAGGCCTTCAATGGCTGCCTCCAGAATCTGTCTGACCTCGCCCTTGTCAACAACCCTTTCGACTCGAGCCCGAAAAACAGGATTTACTGGTGTAGCTTCATCCATAAGCAAGTAGAGCCGAGTGAGGACCGAGATCACCTGCGATGTGTAGCAAGTTTGGGGCGCACAAACATCGGCGTCCAGGTCATAGATCGCCCCGATTTCCTCCCGCTCAGACTCCGCCACCCCGTCCACCTTGGTCAGAGCTGCCCAGCCCCACCCGACACCACCTCCCGGGCAAGAACGACTGGTACTTGCTATGTGGCTCCAACACCGCGACAAGGTGTTCTCTATCAGCAGTATTACGTCCTTATCGCCTTCGTTGAATTCGTTCCAGCGCACCACCTCGACCAGCATCTTGAGCAACGAAACTACGGTGCCAGTGTAGTTGGCCTTGTCCAGCACTTCCCCGGAAAGGTAGGGCGCACCAGGAAAGCAGGAGCGCTCCACAAGGTCCCGGAGCTTTTCGCGGTAGCGCCTGTCGAAATCCTTCTCGCGCTTGGCCAAGTCCCCGTTGACATCTCTCTTCTCCGACCTTCGCCCACCCAGCGCCTCTTCTTCCGCCTCACGCTCCACGGAACCAGCATGTTCTTCGAAAAAACTACGCTTTTCGAACAGTCGGTCTACCTCTATCAGCAACTCACGGATGTCTCCACGCAACTCGTGCTTGATCTCATCTTCCGAGATGCCCAGCCCCAACTCCTTCTGATCACGATTGAGGCGAATGATGCGTAGCAGCAGGCCAATGGCTTCCGCCGCTGTGAGTATGGCCCGGCGGTCAGGGGCAAAGGGCTCTGCCCACGCCTCTCGAGAGAGTATCTTGGCCTCCTTGCGCTTGGCCAGCAGCCAGGCAAAGGCCTGCTCCAGAGATTCGTAGGCCTTCCCACGGGAGACGTGGCCGCTAAGCCACTGCTTCCGGCCCTCCTCACTCATTTGCCGCTCGACCTCGGCTGCAACAAGGTGTTTGCCCTCCATACAAGACCCTCCCTCATTTGGCTACATGTTTCCTTTCACAAACAGCACTACCTCAAGCACCACAGCTAGACAAGTAAAGAATATCACGGGCACAATCATCAGAAAGCCATAGAAAGACAGGTCCCATCCGGTCGGGATCACCTGATCGTCACCCTTTACCCATTTTTTGATAATCGAAATCCATATAAGACCGGCCAATGCGCCAATGATAGTCAGGTAGCACCCCGGGTTGACGCCGA
>CALGBT010000739.1 GCA_937884235.1 uncultured Pseudomonadota bacterium | reverse complement strand
CCGTTCGCAGGTCGCTGCGCTCCCGTTCGCAGGTCGCTGCGCTCCCGTTCGCAGGCGCCCGATGGGCGCCGTTAATGAAGCGTGGACTGTGTAGGAAGTGCGCACATGTGGATGTGCTCGCCATGTTGGCGGCTGTTAACGGGCCGAAGGCCCTGCGAACGGGCGGCTCCGCCGCCCTGGCACACCCCTTGCAACTTCCACAACCAGTCAAAATGCGCGATGCTGCGTTTAACGGAGGATTGATAATGCGAAACCTTGGGATCATCTTTGCTGCTTCACTGCTCATCGCCTGCACGGGAACGGGGAAGGAGAAGATTCAGAAAGACTCCGCCAGCAACCCCGATGGCATCGGTGAGGATAGCTTCATAGAGGACGCGGCAGGAGATGAGAGCAATTTTGATATCGCCGGGGAGGACTTGACGATTCCTGACGATTTTGTGGGGCCGAAGGATGCCGCTCCCCAGGACGTGCAGGAACTGCCAGCCAACTGCTGCTTTGTCGACAGCGATTGTGACCCCGGCAATGTCTGTGTCGGCTATGACGGCGGACCCTGGCCTGAGGCCGGCACGTGCCAGGCTGCTCCCGAAGAAGGCCGCTGCTGGTCAGATGCCGACTGCCCCTTCCCCGTCGACCACTGTGAGCAGGCCACCATCTGCGGCTGCGGCGAGAAGTGCGCCCTGGAGCCGGGCTACTGCCTCCACGTCATCGACCCGCCCAATTGCTGTCAGACCGATGAGGAGTGCGGTTTCGGGCTGGTGTGCGTCGGGGCCGGGATGGGGGCCGGGGGCACCTGCCTGCAGGCCCCGGCAGGGGGCGACTGTTTTGGCGACAACGACTGTCTGCCTGCCGAGTACTGCATCAATGAGACCATCTGCTCCTGCGACATGAACTGCATCTCGGAAGCTGGCGTCTGCATCCCCTTTGGCGTTGCCTGCTGCTTTGGCAATGCCGACTGCGAAGATACCGAACTCTGCGCTCCCACCAGCAACGAGCCCGGCCCCGGCGTCTGCAAGGAGCAGCCGCCCGAGGGTCTCTGCTGGCTCGACGCACAATGCAAACCCGGGCAATCTTGCAAGGGCGCGGACATCTGCGGCTGCGACCAGGACTGCTTCGCCCCTGATCAGCCTGGGGAGTGCCTGACGCCCTGCGCCGATCTCGATTGCTGCTGCGATGAGCAAGATTGTGGACCCGACTACGAGTGCGTCTATTTGGACGCTGGCAACGTCTGCCTGCCAATCCAACCAGCCGGTATGTGTTGGCAGGATACCGACTGCGGCGATAGCGAGTACTGCTTCGGCGCCAACCCCTGTGCATGCGCCTGGGACTGCGATGGCGACGGGGGGGACATCCCCGGCACCTGCAAGCCCACGGGCGGTGATATGTGCTGCATGACCGATGCCGACTGCCCGCAGTTCTTTGTCGGGGAGCCCATGTTCTGCCTGCTGGAGGATGGCAATCCCTTCATCGCCGGGACGTGCCAGCCCATGGCCCCTTTTGGCAAATGCTGGAACGACGACGACTGCTACATGATCCAGACCTGCGAAGGTAATGGCTTCTGCCCCTGCGGCATGGACTGCCAGGCTCCGGGCACCACCATGGGTGATTGCTCTCCCTTGCCCACTCACTGCTGCTACACCGATGCCGACTGCGAGGCCGGGAGCGTCTGCCGGGGCGATAGCGCCGGCCAGAAGATGCCCGGTTCCTGCGTGCCGGACCCCAACGGCCCCCAATGCCTCGGCGACGCCCAGTGCTGCTGGGACAACGGCGATTGCGGCGGCGGCACCTGCAACGGTGCCAGCGTCTGCGGCTGCATCGAACTATGCCCCGTCTGCGGCGCTTGCCAGGCGGACCAGATGGGGTGGTGCAGTTAGACCGGTCTTTCGCAAGCCTCGCCACCTCCCCGCGCCTCTGGGCGCTTCCCCTCCTGCGAGGGGGACACATTGCATCAAACACGGCACCTTCAGCACGATCCCCGTCGCCACAGCAAAGCCAGCATGCTCGCAGCCCACACCAGCACATCTCGCTTGCTCGGAAGTGTGTCTCTCCCCTCGCAAAGAGGATGGCCCAATGGGCCAGAGGCGTGACAAGGAATTGCGTCGGCAGTCTCTTCGGGGTACCCTATGCCATACTGAAACGCGGAGAACTCCATGCGCACGACGCTCGCCATATTCCTGACCCTCTTCCTGGTTTCCTGCATCGAATCCAACCCCCAGCCTTCCCCCGGGAAGACTGATGCCCCAGAAACCCCGGGCAACGAAACTGGGGCCGACACCAAAGGCAGTCAAAACCTCGCCGATAGCGACTCCCGTTTCGACGGGGCTGTGAACCTCGACGCTCGAGAGGCGGGGCCAGAGCCCACCGACCTGAACGGCGAGATGACCGATGCACTGCCGACTGACGGCAGTGACGGCAGCAGCGAAGACACCCTCTACCCCACCGACGGAGGCGCCCCCGACAGCATCGACCTGCACGAGGAAGACCTACCCGCCGACACCCACGAGACTCCCGACGAGATGTCGGTAGAAGTGGTCATCGGCGACTCCCAACTCCGTGGCGGCGGCAGCTACTTCGGGGAGTGCTTTGGGGCCTGCAAAATGGATGTCACCGTTGACGGCGATCACGTCAACTTCGTCGCCAGCAACTGGGACGATACTATCTACGTCGACAACGACGGCACCCTGACTGAAGCCGGCCTAGCCAAATCCAAGGAACTGGCGGCGGCACTGGTGGGAGTCGAACTGGAAGAGGTCTACGGTTGCCCTGATTGCGACGACGGCGGCGGTGCCTACGTCCTGCTGCGCCGCAACGGCATGGACTCAAAACACGACTATCCCTTCGGCCAGCCCTTCACAGCCCTTACAGGGTGCGATGAATTCATCAAAGAGCTGACATCCGCCCTCGCCGGCTGCCAATCCACGGACAACATCATCGTCGGCGGCGACTGCGGACCACTAGGTTAGCACCACATTCAGTTGCAAGGCTGTTTTCCTTTGGAGAGGAAGCACATCCAGCCGCCGCTGGCGAAGGGAGCACCGCCGCACCAGCCCCACATTGTTGACTCGTTGATGTCGCATTAACCGTGACAGCCGCCTAATGGTGGGCTGGGTGTGCTGGCAAAGGAACTGCACCAACTAACCTGCCCCGAACCCACGTCCAGCCCGAAGAACTGCGCCAGTTGGTAGGGGTTGGTCGCGGGTGAATTCCAGGCCTGGTTCTTGGTGTTCCACCAGCACGCATAGCCGTTGTAGATGCCCTTCCAGTGGTAGCCGGTCTCCTGCACCGTACAGCCCGGGTCGCTGCTGGGCAGCCCCACCTTCCAGTCGGCGAAACAACTCCCCGCCGCATCCTTACACTCCAACGTGCAATCATCACCATTAACTTGGTTGCCGTCGTCGCACTCCTCGCCACCCTCCTTGATGCCATTACCGCAACAATCGGCGACCGGGGTGGTGACGCAGCCGCTGTCGGAATCGCAGGCATGGGTGGTGCACGTGTTGCCATCATCGGGGCACTCGAGGGCCGGGCCCGGTACACACGCCCCCTTGACGCAGAGGTCGCCGTCGGTACAGGCATCACCGTCGGTGCAGCCATCGCTGTTGTTAACGAAGATGCAGCCGACGTCGGGGTTGCAGCCGTCGTCGGTACAAGGGTTCTCGTCGGCACATTCCAGCACGCCCAGTCCGGGGATGCAGGCCCCCTGGACGCAGGTGTCCCCGGTGGTGCAAGCGTTGCCATCTTCGCAGCCTGCCGAGTTGTTCACATGGATACAACCGCTGTCGTCATCACAGCTATCGTCCGTGCACGGATTGGAGTCATCGCAGTCCAGCGCCGGCCCCCCCTGGCACCCACCGTCCTGGCAGGCATCCTGGGTGGTGCATGGATTGCTGTCGTCGCAAGGGAGTGTGTTGTTGATAGTCGTACAGCCATCCTCAGATGTGCAGACATCAGTGGTACACAAGTTGTTGTCATTGCACGGCAGCGGCGGCCCGGGCATACACCACCCCATACTGCATTGGTCCCCAACCGAGCACTGGTTCTGGTCGTCGCAATCGTCGGCATTGGGCAGGAACTGGCAACCGGTATCCGGGTCACAGCTATCATCAGTGCATGGATTGCCATCGTTGCATGGCAGATTCCCCTGCCCCACGCAATCCCCCAGTTGGCAGGTATCGCCGTAGGTGCAAAGGTTATCGTCATCGCAGGGGGCGGTGTTGAGCAAGTGAAGACAACCCACCACCGGGTCGCAAGAATCCGTGGTGCAGACATTCTCGTCATCACAAGCTACCCCCGACCCGGCGACGCACTTGCCCTGAGCGCACTGGTCACCAACGGTGCAGGCGTTGCCGTCGTCGCAACCGGCCTGGTTGAAAGCATAGTTACACCCCAATTCTGGGTCGCAGGAATCGTCCGTGCACTCATTGCCATCACTGCAAACCAGCGCCTGACTTGACTTGCAGCCGGCAGCCGGGTCGCAGGACTCAAGGCCGTTGCAGGCGTTGCCGTCGTCACATTCAAGTGCCAGACCGGCAACACATCCAACCGCCGCATCGCAGCTTTCAACACCATTGCAGAGGTTGCCATCGTCGCAATCGAGGGAGGCTCCGCCGGCACACTGCCCCGCCTGACAATGGTCTTGAGTGGTGCAAACATCCCCGTCACTGCACGGGGCACTGTTGTCGGTGAAAGTGCAGCCGGTATCCGGGTCACAACTGTCATCGGTGCAACCATTGCCATCGTTGCAATTCACGGGGACTCCGGGCTGGCATTCGCCCGCGACACAGGTGTCCTTGACCGTACAGGCATTGCCCGCATCGCAGGGCAAGCCCTCGTGGGCGGCGATGCTCCCGCACTTGCCGGTAAGAGGGTCACAAGCAGCAAGCAGGCAGAAGGCATTGTCGCCATCAGGCTCCGAGCAGGTCACCACGGTGGCCGGGTCAACGGCGCACTGGTAAGGCAGGCCGGAGGTATCGCAAATCAGCGTGCCGTTGCACAGGTCGCCATCCTCGAGCGCCTTGCAGTCGGCATCAGATTGGCAGTCACAGGCCACCGCGGTTCCGGCACATTCGCCGTCCTGACAGTGGTCCGATAGCGAACATGGGTCGCCATCGTCGCAGGCCAGTGTATTGGCATCATGAAGACAGCCACCAAGTTCCGTGCACGAATCATCGGTGCAAGGGTTCTTGTCATCACAGTCCACCGGGTCGCCCACGCACGTTCCGGTGACACAATGGTCGGCAACGGTGCACGGGTTACCATCGTCGCAGGAGCCGGAGTCCAAGAGCATGTTGGTGCATCCCTCAGCCCCGGCGCAAGCATCGTCGGTGCAATCGTTGTCGTCATCGCAGAGGTTGACATAGTCGCCTCCCACCAGGGTTGGCTCATCGACCTCCCCGTCACAATCGTTGTCCAGCCCGTCGCAGAGTTCCGGCGCTGGCACCAGGGCATCGCATGGGGTCAGCCCAGCGGCGGTGCAGACCCGCTGCCCCGGGCAAGAGCCGAAGTCATTGGACACCTCGCAGTCGGTAGCCAGGGCCAGCGCAACTGACTTACCGGTACAGGGACAGACCCCGGCATCGGCAACGCATTGCAGCGTCTTGGTACCGCCCACGGTTACCGACTCGGCGCAAGAGAAGCCCCAGGGACAATCGTCATCGCTCGCACAAACGCCTCCGCAGAACGCCCCTTCCTCCCCATAGTCCACGCAGACATCATCAACGCTGCCAACAGTCTTACAGTCAGCGGCCCCGTTGCACGGTTTGCAGAGATTGGCGTGGCCGGATACGCAAATGAAAACGAGGTCCGGGTCGGAGGCACCAACCTGCTTACAGTGCCAACCGGGAGGACAATCCTCCTGGCAGGTCTGAGTGCAAACCCCATCGCCCAGATGCTCGACACACCAGGCCGATTGACAGTCCCCATTCTCCTGGCAATGGTCAAGAAAACAGCCGCCACCTTCGCAAAGGGGAGCTACATCCTGGACAAGGTCCGTGATGGCAAAGTCGAACTGCACCGCATCAGGCGTAACCTCTCCGCCAACGCCCTGGTCGGGAACAGAGCGGATGTCCAGCAGCACGTCGGCCACTCCATCTGCACCCGCAGTTTCGGCCACCTCGACTATTCCCGAATCCGTTGAACAAGATGCCAACAGCAGGGACACCGCCATACCCAGTAAGAGAAGTCTCATCGCCATCCTCCACATCATCGACGAGAGGGATTCTACCAGAAGCGAGACAGATTGTCCCAGAGACATGCAGCCACCTTCGTGCTCGACGCACGAGCGCCAAGGCTGTACCCTGAACCTTGCCAGTTGTTTGTGCAAGGCGGAGGGCACGGTTGTTAGTGAACAAACATCTGACTCCACTGCTCATGGCGCTGCTCCTGACCGGCGGTGCCTGCAGCAGCCCGACATCGCAGCGAGGCGCTGACGCCGGCCCGGTCGCCACCGACAGCAGTCGCTTCTCTGACCTCAGTGATGCCCGCCGAATTGACTCGCCAGCAATTGACACCAGGAGCAATGAACAGGCTTCTGCCCCGGACAACAACGCAATGGATGCTGATGATGTAGGGACAGTAGAAGTTATCGACCTGGTTGACGCCCTGCCGGGCCTGTCGGACAT
>CALGBT010000738.1 GCA_937884235.1 uncultured Pseudomonadota bacterium | reverse complement strand
GGAGAGAGTCCTGCCGTATCGAGGACGGCCCTCAAGGCACCTCTGGGAAAGCCCCGCTGCATCTTCTGCCGGGTCAGACGTTCCTCGCTGAGAGCAGCAACGAGTTGACCATCAACTGTCAACGCAGCCGAGGCATCGTGACCGTCCCAGAGACCCAGAATCTTCATGGCGCTCTCCCCCGAATAATGGTTTGGAGAATGCGCACTCCAAGGCGAATCCGTTGGAAAGAAGTCTGCCCTCCCCGGCGAGGAAGTCGACGAACCGGAACCTCCCGAATCGAACAACCCGCTTGCAGAAAGCGAAGCAGCAACTCGGTCTCCACTTCGAACTCGGAGGCGTTCCAGTCGAGGGCCTCTAGGGCCGAGCGCCGGTAGCAACGGACCCCGGCCTGAGAGTCAGATACCTGAGTGCCGTTGCGCAGATAAATCAAGAGGTTGAAGGCCCGTGTCGCCAGATAATTTGGCAATGAGATGCTGCCAGGCTCAAATCTGCCTAGAAAGCGTGAACCGATAGTGAGATCGGCCCCCCCCCTGGCAGCCTCCACGAGGGCAGGGAGGTCGGCGGCGTCGTCCTGTCCGTCGCCATCAATGGTCACCACCAGTTGGCTCTGCGCGGCCTTGAAGCCGGTGCGCAAGGCCGCGCCCTTGCCCCGCGGAAGGGAATGGCGGATGACCCTGGCTCCGGCTGCGCGGGCCGTCTCTCCGGTGCCGTCATGCGAACCGTCGTCCACAACCAGCACTTCAGCCTGAGGCAGGTTCTGCAAGACGGCACCAACCACGGCGCCAATGGTGGCACTCTCGTTGCGCGCCGGGATAAGAACCGAGACACACTCTTCCAAAATCGTCATCACGCAAGATCCGTTGCAGCAATGGACGCCTGCAGGCCGTAATCAAGCTGTGCCGCAAAAGCCGTCGACCAACTGTTCTGGTGGCTGGACTCAGCGTGATAGTATAGGGCCCCCGAGGGTGCTGCAAGACTCTCGAGCGCGGCCCTGGCGCGCGCTGCTGCGTCTCGCTCCTCGCACAACAGGAAGAGCCGCCCGGCCTGGGCAGTGACATCGGCGGCCAGTGGCGACGGAGTATCGTTCCAGTGAGGGAATCCGCCGTCGGGACGGCGTTGGGAGAGCAAGTAGACCAGCCCCTTGCGAAGCTGCTCCGGGGCGTTCGCCAGGACCGCCAGACCTTCCAGCGCGTAGCAGTGTGCATGGAGGTAGACCCGGTTCTCCCCAGGGGATCGAAATGCCCCGGCCATGTCCTGGCACGAGAGTAGTGTCGGGAGCGCACGGCGAATGGCCCTTCGCAACTGTTCAGTGCCCATCCCCATTGTCAACAGTAGCGAGGTTGGCTTGAGGAGATGGGGGCCAAAAGCGCTGGACCAACGCATTTCATCTGCCGGTCGACTCGCACAGCCGGCATTCAGCATCTCAGTGCAGCCCTGTGACAGCCGCTCCACAGCCGTAGTCGCGGGATAGGGCACTCCAGAACGCCCGGCAGTTTCGAGTGCGCATAGAACCAGCAGACTATCAAAAAGCCAGCTCTGTCCACGGTGTCGGACAAGGCCGTCATCCGCCACCGCCTGTTCGAGAAAGGCCAGAGTCGGGATTAGGCGCAACAGTTGCTGGTCGTCCCCACATGTCCGGCACCACCAGCAAATGGTCCGCACTGCTACCGCCGCAGCCTCCGCATAGAGGGTAGAGCTGTTGTCGCTGCTCACCCAGGAGAGATAGGCCCCTGACGGAAGCCGAACCGGCCCCGCCAGTAACCAGTTGACCATCTCTCGCACTCCCGCCATTGATGTACCTGCTAGAGACTGATGAGTTGGATGCGTCGACCCGCCTCTTCGACGTCCGATTGGGAGGGGCAGAGGGCCCAGCGAACATATCCTGCCCCCGGGTTGGTGCCATCAGGAAGGGGCTCGGAAACCCAGGAACCGGGCATCACGGCACAGGCAACCTGCGGGGCCAGCAGTGCCTTGGCGTAGTCCACGTCGGACATCCCGCCTGGTGTCTTCTGCCACAGGTAGATAGTTGCCTGACTGGGATGTGCGTCTAGTCCAGCCTGCCGAAAGGCATCGAGCATGGTCTCTTGCTTGGCGGCGTATTCGGTACGAGCAGCGGCCACGTGATCTTCGTCTTGCAGCGCAGCCATGGCCGCAGCCTGAATGAAGTTCGGCACGCCTGAGTCGATATTCGTCTTGAGCTTCCTGAAGAGTTGTACCAGGTTCTCATCACCGCAGGCCCAGCCGATACGATACCCGGTCATGGCACTGCGCTTGGAGAGGGACTGAAAGACGATGATACCCTCCTTGCCAAATTCCAGCGCTGAGCGCGGCGCTTCGCCGAAGTACAACTCGGTGTATGCCTCATCTGAGGCCAGGATGATCTCGTAATGGCGACAGAAATCCACCGCCTTCCGGAAAGTGTCGTCCGAGGCGCAGGCCCCAGTCGGGGAGTTTGGATAGTTGAACCAGAGGACCCGGGTGCGTCGGGCAATCTCCTCTGGAATGGCATCGAAATCGGGTGCGTAGCCGTTCTCACGCAGCACCGGGTAGCCGTACGGCACCCCCCCTGCAAAGTAGGTGCCGGTCCGGTAAGGCGGATAGC
>CALGBT010000737.1 GCA_937884235.1 uncultured Pseudomonadota bacterium | reverse complement strand
GATCCATTCCTACGCTGGGCATCTTTCGGGAAGGCGTAATGCTCTACCTGCAGCCGGGGATGGTACCGGAAGCGGGCCTTGATGATCTGGTGAAGCAGGTCCAGGGGCTGGACATGGAGCAGGTGAAGAAGGAAATCGCTGAGCACGAAGCTGAACACGATCACGACCACGGCCACAGCTGCTCAAATTGTTAGCTACCGCACGAAAACTGCAAAGACGTCGGCCTCGGCGATATTGCCGCTGGTCCAGTTCTGGTAGGTTGGAGTCGTGGCGTAGAGAATGCTGATAGCGGGGTCTTTTGATGTCTCCCATGAGCATGGATGGGGGCCACGGTCGACGATGAGCCAGCCCGAGTCCGCACCGCAACCACCGTAGTTGCGGCTGATGAACCAGTGGCGTCCGTTGCCTGAATCCCCCGGTATGTCGAAGTAGTTTTTGCCCTCGGTGGCGATATCGGTCCAACTCGACGCGGTGACTTTGGCCTGGGCGTACCAGGAGTTCTTGTTGGTCCCCGCGGCGGTGAAGGTCAGTGCTCGCTGCTCATCTCCCGCCGTGAAAAGTGCCACCCGAACGTGTGAGGCCTGGAGCGACTCGTCGCTCCAGGAGAGGTTCACCAGGCGATTCCGGTAGTGTGCTGAATCGGCGGTGAGGTCCAGGTAGTCGGTTTCTGCCTCGTGGAGTACGTCGTTGCCTGTCCACAACCCGACGACATCATAGTTCACGTTCTTCGACAGCTTGTAGACCAAGGTCCAGCCGCCGCCGTCCGTGGTCATGTCGCAGTATGCGGGGAAGGGGTCTGTGCCGGCGTTCCAGCCGTCGACATCCAGCCAGTAAATACCGTCCCCTTCTGCGAGGTCGGCCTCGACGATATGCTGACAAGTGGCCCCCAGTGCGCAGCCGCCGTTGGGCTCCGGCTTCACTTCGGCGTTGTTGTCGTTGCAGTCAGTTCCACCACATGCTTTGTCCGGATAGCCGTCAAGATCGGCGTCGTTGTCCATGGCTCCATCGCAGTCGTGATCGAGCCCGTCACACCCGAGGTCGGCGCCGGGGTAGATAGTCTCGTTCTCTTCGTCGCAGTCGGGGCCGTTGATGGAGGTGTAGGCATCGCAGCCGACGAAGGCCTGGTCTTCGTCCGCGTCGACGCAGGCTTCGCAGGAATCCCAGTTGTTCTCATCCTCGTCGCTGCAATCGGGGCCGGTGTCGTCGGCATACTGATCGCAGCCGACAAAGCGGCCGTCCTCGTCATCGTCGACGCAAGTGTCGCAGGTAGCGTAAGTGTTGTAGTTGTTGTCGTTGCAATCGGGTCCGATAATGGTCACGTAGGCATCACAGTTAACAAGGTAGCCGTCGCCGTCATTGTCTCCGCAGAGCTCGCAGGAGTCCCAGTTGTTGACATCGTAATCGTCGCAGTCGCCGCCACAGCTGGTGCTGCCATCACCGTCTTTGTCGAAGTCCTCGTCCATCAGGCCATCGCAGTCGTTGTCCTCGCCATCGCACTTCTCTGCCACCACGCCGGCAAAGGGATTGCAGATCTGCGGGGCCCCGTTGGTGCAGTTGTCCACGGTGTGGGCACAGCTTCCCAGGCCGCAGGTGGTGGACCCCAGTTCTTCGTCGATGTCGTCGTCGCAGTCGTTGTCAACGCCGTCGCACTTCTCGGGCAGGGCCCCCTGGAAAGGATTGCACTCCACCGCGACCCCACCGACGCAAGAGGGTGTGGTGTGGAAGCACTGGCCTTTGCCGCAGGCGAGGACCGGCTGCTCCTCGTCCACCTTTCCATCACAGTCGTTGTCGAGTCCGTCGCAGCCCTCTGCCACGGCTTCGGCGAGGGGGTCGCAGACCACTGCCTCCCCATTCTTGCAGGCGGGGACGGTTTTGGCGCAGGTGCCCAAACCGCAAGCGACGAGTCCCAGATCCTCGTCGGTGAGCCCGTCACAGTCGTTGTCCAGGCCATCGCAGAATTCCGCACCGATGCCCTCCAGGGGGTCGCAGAGTTGGACCTTGCCGTTGAGGCAGGAAGGCGCGGTGTGGGCGCACTGGCCTTTGCCGCAGGTGACTTCCCCGAGCCCCTCATCCACCTTGCCGTTGCAGTTGTTGTCGAGGCCGTCGCAAATCTCGATAGCCAGTTTGTGAATGGCCGGATTGAGGGGCTGGCAGTCGGCATCGTCGAGGTTGTCGTCGTTGTCATCGTCGGGGTCGGTGCAATCCTTGAGGCCGTCCATGTCGCTGTCGAGAAAGCCTTCGTCAGTGAGATAGTCGCAGTCGTTGTCGAGTCCGTCGCAAAGTTCTTCGGCACCGGGATAGGCCTGGGGATTGGCAGGAGCGCAATCCTCGCTATTAGGCACGCCATCACCATCCTTGTCGTCGGCGCAGGCATCGCCGCTGCCGTCCTGATCGAAGTCGGCCTGGTCGAGGTTGGCCACCAGCGGGCAGTTGTCATCGTCGTTGAGCACTGTGTCCCCGTCGATGTCATCGTCACATAGATCGCCGTCGCCGTCGTTGTCCACATCCCCCTGCAAGGTGTTTTTGAGGATCGGGCAGTTGTCCACGAGGTTGGGAATGGAGTCGCCATCAGTGTCGGGGTCGCATAGGTCCCCCACGGAATCCCCGTCGAGATCGTTCTGGTCGGGGTTCGCCAGTGCCGGGCAGTTGTCACTGGCGTCAAGATGACCGTCGCCGTCGGAATCTCCATCTACACAGTCGGCGATGCCATCGTCGTCGCTGTCCGGGAAGTTCTCATCGATGTCGCCGTCACAGTCATTGTCGAGGCCGTCGCACAACTCCGGGGCGCCGGGGAAGACCGCAGGGTCGGTAGGCAAGCAGTCGGCCTCATCACTGATGCCGTCATCGTCGTCGTCGGCATCAATGCAGTCCTTCCAACCGTCGGCATCGGTGTCCTTGAAGCCTTCGTCTACCAGGAGGTTGCAGTTATTGTCGAGTCCATCGCAGACTTCTTCCGCCCCGGGTTTCACCGCAGGGTTCTGGGGCGCGCAATCATCGCCATCCGCAACGAAGTCATTGTCGTCGTCGGGGTCACAGATATTGCCGATGGTATCCAGGTCGGCGTCTTCCTGGAGGGGGTTACTGAGCCCCGGACAATTGTCCTTGCCGTCGGGGATGCCGTCGCCATCCTTGTCGTTTTCCAGGCAGTCGGCAATGCCGTCGCCATCGGTGTCGTCGTAGTTCTCGTCGGTTTCACCGTCACAGTCATTGTCCAGCCCGTCGCAGGTTTCTGGTTGGGCCTCCTCGCCCTTACAGACCGGCTCTCCGCCTTCGCACTGGATGGTCCCTTGGCAGATGCCATAGGCATTAGGCAAGAGGCAATCCGCACCGCCCGTTTCTTCGTCGGTTTCGCCGTCGCAGTCGTCGTCAAGGCCGTTGCAGATCTCGGCTGCTGGCAGTTGCGCTAAGCAGGGCGATAGCCCGTCGGATCTACAGGTGCGGGTTCCC
>CALGBT010000736.1 GCA_937884235.1 uncultured Pseudomonadota bacterium | reverse complement strand
CGCTGCGGTGATGGCAATGGCACAGACCTTGCTCCCTACCAGAGGAGAATTGAGCCGCCCCGCCTTCTCATAAGTAGTTACGGGCGTGCACGCTATCAGCTATTGCAAAGAAGATGAGCGTTACTAGAATGGACTAAAGAGGAGCTAGAGTGAGAACCACCCTCAGGAAACTGCAAGCCACCCACATCGCAGTGCCACTCGTCCTGCTCATGGTGGCAACTGCTTGTGAGGTTGACCCCCTGGCAAACCGGTCGTTGCCTCAGGTGGGAACGACGTTCACATCCGGCGCCGGGCACGTCCCAGATGTCTACACTTTGGATGATTCGACCCCCGAGATGCCGGCTGGAGAACGCGGCATTGATCACGCAGACCCCGCTTCGGGTTCGCCGGCTGGAGGCGAGGTGATCTTCCTGCACGGCTGGGGATTTGAGAAAAATGTCTCGGTGTTCTTCAACGATACGCCCGCCGTGGACGTGTTCTATGTCAACAGCAAGAAGCTCAGGCTCGAAACACCTCCCCACTCGCTGGGGGCCGTAGATATTGCAGTACAGTGGCCCGATGGCAAAGTGAAGCTGCTACCCTCAGGCTATCTCTACGATGCGCACTTAAGCATTACTGGCATTGAGCCTACCAACGGTCCTATTGCGGGCGGTACGCCCTTGACCGTGAGCGGCACCGGCTTCACGGAGGAAGCAAAGCTCGTGGTGGGCACCAGGCTAGCGCTCAATGTGCAGGTGCTTGACGAGAACACTCTGGTGGCGGTGTCACCGCCGGGGCTTGAGGGAGGGTCGGCTGATGTGATCGTCTCAAGTCTGGCTGGCGTGAGCCGCTTCAAAGACGGCTTCACCTTCACAGTCAAGCCGCGCCTTGATGGGCTCCTGCCAGCCATTGGTCCTGAGAGCGGCGGTAACCAGGTAGAATTGCGTGGCAAGTGGCTTTCCCCGGTCACCGAGGTCTGGTTCGGTTCTGACAAGGCCACCCTGCTAGAGGCCAAGAACGACAGGCTCACAGTGATCGTTCCGCCGGGTTCAATGGGGTACGTTGATGTCCTCGTCAACGGGACGTGGGGATTCGACGCTCTGAGCAACGGGTACTTCTATTATGACGATGCCGAGAACCTCCTGACCCTGGTTCCGGATTCTGGCCCAGAGCATGGCGGCACACTTGCGACCCTCGCCGGATGCCTACTTCCCCCTGTCCTGACCAAGGTGACTTTTGGCGAGGAAAAAGCGCAGATCCTCGGCAGCCATCCCACCGAGTGTGCGATTGTGGTGGAAGTTCCGCCGGGAACCGGTTCTGTCACGGTGCGAGCCTGGGGCGAAGAGGGCCCCATCGAGTTTCCTCAGGCATACAGCTACTTCCCCACCCTGACCGTGGATGGCGTCTCGCCCCAGGTCGGACCGTCCGATGGCGGCACTAGAGTGGTGGTGACGGGCACCAATTTCTCTGATGGGATGCAGGTGCTGGTGGGGCCAATGGCGGCGGCGGATGTGACCTTCGTCAGCGCGACGGAGATTGAGGCCACGACTCCCCCCGGCTCACCCGGACTGGCCGATGTAACGGTGGTCTCGGCGAAGGGTTCAGCGGTGCGCAAGGCGGCATTCCTCTACACTGTCAAGAAACCCGAGGTCTGGGCCATTTCACCGGACTACGGCTCTCGGGCTGGCGGCACTTTCGTGGAGATCCTGGGGGCTGGTTTCACCCAGGATGCCATGGTCTTCATTGGGGAGAATCTGGCCACCGGCGTCAAGGTCAAGAGCTACGGTTTGATACAGGCCTACGCTCCGGCAAATGGCGTTGGCACCTATGACCTGGCGGTTTCAGTGAGCGTGGGGCAAGCGGGGCTGGCCGGCGCGTATTCTTACTTCGACCCCACCTCTTTGTACGGTGGCACCTGGGGGCCCAACATTGATGGGGCCGTCAACGTCACTATCTACCAGGCTGGGGACTGGGGGCCACTGGAAGGTGCCTCGGTAATCCTGGGGGCGGACCCCGAAACTCAGTACAAGGGTACCACCGATGCCAACGGACACGTGACCTTCTCGGGTCCTGGGCTGACAGGCCCCGTGGACATTCATGCGACGAAGAAGGAGCATGATGCCGCCAGCTACGCCAACGTTGATGCGGAGAATGCCACCCTCTACCTGATTCCTCTGTATCCGCCGTCAACGGGACCTACCGAACCGGTGGAGATCCCCCCCCCTGGCGGTGTAAAGGGGCAGATTGTAGGTATGGACAAGTATCTGGTCGTGCCGCCAGGGGATTGCAAGAACAAGGTTCCGGATGAAGCAGGTCTCTGTTCGCCTTGCATTGCCGATAATGACTGTAGTGGTGCGGGGGTCTGTTTGACCCTTGGAAAGTCTGGAAAATACTGTACCTACGAGTGCAACTCGTCTCAGCAACTCTCCTGTCCCGCTGGCTACATGTGCGGCGCGGTTGGCACTGCTGGTTCGCATTGCGTACCGGCACTGGGGGAGAAGGCGGTGCGCTGCCAGCTTTCGACGTCGTCCATATACAGCTACCAGGGAACCAACGACGTCGATGAGGCAATTCCCTCGGAAGATGGCAAGAAGATGACCTATGGCTTGAGCGAGACCCGCCTCGGAGAGGTGGCCATCGTCTGCTTGGGAGGCTGGGTTGATTCAGACACGGGTGAGTTTCATCCCCTCACCATGGGCGTAAAGCGCCACGTCAATATTGCTCCCGGCGCGGAGTTGAAAGATCAGAACATCTGGCTGAACATTCCTCTGACTCGGACGCTCCGGATGCGCATGGATGACCCGCCCGCCTTTGACGAGTATGGCGGCAGCTATCGCGTGACGGCATACCTGGATTTCGGCTCCGACGGATATTTCCGCCTCCCCGGTGCGTTTGAGGGCACCGAACCGGAAGACGTGATGCTTGAGAGCCTCCCGGCTGAGCTCTCCGGTGAAATCTATGATGCTTCCTATCTCATCTACGCCGGAGCCTACAGCAATTCTTACGATGACACGCCCTACTCCAACCTGATGGTGACGGAGTTGACTGAGTTGGAGGAAACCTCCGTCGCCCGGCTGACAGAACAGGCCTTCACCACCGATCTTTCGGCACCGCGTGACGAAGCCCTTCTGGCCGGCTGGACCAACGCCAACGGCAGCTACATAGTCGGCGGACATGGCCACGTATTCCTTTACAAAGATGGCTCCTACTACCAGCTCCCCAGCGTCGTTGACGAACCTCTCCACGACATCTTTGGGTTCCCGGATCAGTCACTCGTTGCCGTCGGCGGGCACGGCGCGGTTGTCCATTACGACGGCCTGTCCTGGAGTCTGCTGGGCTCAGCTACTGACCGCGCCCTCAACGCAGTCTGGGGCAGCGACCCCGATGATCTGCACGCGGTCGGGCGCCATCGCATCGTCTCCTACTATGAGGGAACCTGGCACGAACAGAAGGTCAGTCAGGCTTTGAACGACATCTGGGGAAACGGTCCGGACAACGTTTGGGCGGTTGGGAATTTGGGTGCGCTGCTACGCTATGACGGCCTCCAGTGGCAACCGGCGCCATCACCTACCACGGCCGACCTTGAGGCGGTTCACGTGTTTGACGACGGTCGTCTGCTTGTGGCAGGTGACGGCGAGGCCTGGGTCCGGGTCGGCACCGCCTGGAATGACCTCGGCCTGAAGGATGATTTCCACGCACACAGCCTCGCGGTCGTATCCCCTGGCGAGTTCTACGCCACGGGCGCAGCTGGGGAGGTCGCCCACTGGACTACCGAAACCGGCTTTGATTACTTGCCAGCCCCGGCCAACGTGCAGTTGAATGGCCTGTTGCTCACCGGCGACCAGACCCTCTTGGCCTTGGGAACGCCGGCCCTGCTGCTGACGCCGATGGTCCCCTTCCCGGTCCTGCTGGCCCCCCATGACGAGGGGCAGATGGACGCCCTGCTGCTGGCCTGGACCTTCTTTGGCAATGCGGAGCCAATAACCTTACATAATATCAGCATCACGCAGAAGACGGGGCGTTCTCTCTGGCGCCTGGTGATCGACGGCGAACGAACCTCGGTGCCACTACCAAACTTCCTACAGATCATCGGCGTTAACCCCCTACCTCCGGGCCCCAAGCGGTTGCGTATTCACTGTGCCTTCGCTCCCGAGTTCTCCATCGACTCCTTTGACCTCTCAAGCCTGAGCACTTCCCTCTGGACCAGCTGGTCCTACGACATGATTGCCTTTGACGAGTAGCCCTGATAGAAGAACCGGTGCTGCCAACCTGACCT
>CALGBT010000735.1 GCA_937884235.1 uncultured Pseudomonadota bacterium | reverse complement strand
TGTTAGTTGTCGCTGCCAGGTTATCTCACCAGGCAAGGACCTTCGTTCTGGCAACGAGGGCTACCTTCTTGCGATCATGAGGATTGATGAGGGTAAGCACACCGGCATCCTCGAACATTACGTGCGCTGGTTGCACGGTCAGGCGCTCAAGCGGGGGTAGCGGCTGACATACCCCTTACCGCACCGTGCAATTGGTGCACACACGTGAGGCAAAACGTTCTCAAGGTTACATCTGCCTTCGCTCTACGCCCAGGCAGGAAAATCTGTAAGTCACGGTCATCATAACAAAAAAAGTATTCTCGCAGCGCTGGCACGCCCCTTGCTCTAGTAAAGGGCCAGATTGACAGTCTGCCCGTGGAGGAGGAAATGGTGAACACGACGAAGATGATACTGATGGTGGTTTTGGCTGGCGCTTGGCTCATGCAGGCCTGCACCGACGAAAAGCTGGCCTCGCCCATTATGGAAATGACCGTGGCCGAGAGTCTCGACTGGAGCGCCCCCCCCTCCTTGCGCTGTGCCAAGGACTGCGTTGAGGCCCAGGCCTCCTTCAAAGCCATGCTCAAAGCCGCCACCCTGCTGCGTCTCGAGCAGAACCGCCGCAACCACCTGAATTGGTATGGCGGCGGCCCAGAGATGAACGCGGCTATGGAAGACGGTGCCGCCGCACCCGGCAGCACCAAGGGAGCTGAGGAATCGGGGGCCAATGACTACTCCGAAACCAACGTCCAGGTCGATGGCGTGGACGAGGCGGACCTGGTCAAGACCGACGGCAACCTCCTCTACACCCTCTCCGGCCAGGACCTGGTAATTGTCGATGCCTGGCCGGCCGAGTCCATGCACGAAGTGGGCCGTATCTCGCTGGTGGGCACGCCCAGTTCCTTCTTCTTGCACGGGAAGCAGCTGATCGTGCTCTCCACGTCCAGCTACTACGCATTGACCCCGGACCAGCAGCCGGTGACAGACGAGAAGGACTCCTACGTCTACAACTGGACGCCCATGACCATTTTGACCATTGTCGATGCCACCGACCCAGCCGCCCCGGTGAAGGTCAGAGAAGAGGCCTACGAAGGTTACCTCATGTCGTCACGGCGTATTGGTGACCGGGCCTATCTGGTGCAGCGAGACTACGGCTGGAAGTGGAGCCAGGGGCTCGACTACTGGGCAGATGTCGACTGGGATGGCTCCCAGGAAGAGGTCAATGCCGCCTACGTCAAGCTGGCGTACGAAAACGTCGCCTACATCGATAGCCTCGACCTGGCCACAGTGATGCCCAAACGTTATGCCCTGACCGCCGACGGGAAGTTGGACATCGATTCCGCAGCCCCTGTTGCCGCTTGCGACTCCATATATACTTCCCCGGTCCACTCTGGGTCCGGCCTGCTCTCCGTCCTTACCGTGCAATTGGATGGCGAGGGAGTCACAGGCAGCACTGTACTAGGAGACTGGGGCACCATCTACGCTTCGCTGGACGCCCTCTACATCGCCACCACCAACTGGTCCTACGCCTGGTGGTGGGATGAGGAAGACGAGAAGCCGATCATCACCACCCATATCCACAAGTTCGCACTGGACCCGACCACGGGCATTGCCAACTACACGGCCTCGGGCAACGTCCCGGGTTACGTCCTTAACCAGTTCTCCATGGACGAGCACAATGGCCAATTGCGAGTCGCCACGACGGCACCGGACTGGTGGTGGTGGGGCAACGATTCCGACAACGATTCCGAGAGCTTCGTTACGGTACTGGAGGAGAAGTCTGGGGCGCTCAAAGAAGTCGGGCAAGTCTCCGGACTGGGCAAAGGAGAGCAGATCTACTCGGTGCGTTTCATCGGCGACAAGGGCTACGTCGTAACGTTTCGGCAGGTCGACCCACTCTACGTCATCGACCTGTCCAAACCGAGCAAGCCCGAGGTCAAGGGCGAATTGAAGATACCCGGCTTCTCCAGCTACATGCACCCCATGGACGAGACCCATCTCCTGACCATCGGACGTGATGGTGACGAAAACGGCACAACCACCGGGCTGCAGTTCCAGATCTTCGATGTTTCTGACCCGGCCAACCCGGCCCAGGTAGCCAAGACTACCCTCGGGGCCGGTGATGGTTGGAACTCCTGGATGTGGAGCGAGGCGATGTGGGACCACCACGCGTTCGTCTACTTCGCATCCCGAGGTCTGCTGGCCGTCCCCGTCTCCGGCTGGGAGTACGATGACGGCGTGGGCTATGGCACCTACCATACGAGCCTGCAGCTCTTCAAAGTGGATGTAGCAGATGGCGTGACCCCCGTGGGCAGCGTCAGCCACCTGGACATGCTCGGCCCCATTCCCGAAGTCAAGGAGGACTACTGCTACTGGGACCTGGGCTACTGGTTCAATCAGTATGCGCAAATCCGCCGAGGGGTCTTCATGGACGACATGCTCTACTCGGTTTCCCCCCTGGGCATCAAGGCCCACAGCACCCTCGACCTGGCCGCTGGTGCAGTGAGCCAGACCATCCTCATGGATACCGACGACCTCGATTTGCAGGAACTCTTTGGTGACGGTTACTGCTGGTAGTCACCCTCCGGTTATCACGCCACATTGCTACCGTGCTCCACTGCCAAGCCTCGCACGCGCGCGCCTCACGCGCCAGCGTCCTTCGGACGCCCCGTCCGCCAGCACGTCCGCCAGCACGCCTCCGCCAGCACGCCGTCCTTCCACAGCGCAGGCAGAGAGCGGACCACCAAGGCCGATACGCCTCGCACAGCAGGTTACTGCGAAGAGGTCTCATAAGTTGGCGAAAAGCTCGACGGCGCGGCGGTGGTCTGGTAGACAAGGCGTATGACGACTACACCTCTCACCTCTTCGGCTCCTGACGATGAACGCTTGCTGGAGCGCGAGGCTGCGGCCATCCTCGCCGACACCCTTGCGGCAGCGCACCACCTGCCGGGGGGGCGAGAGCGCCATCGAGGCGAGCTGGCGCGTGCCATCGACCTCGAGGCGTGCCGGCTCTACGGTTTGAGTCGGCT
>CALGBT010000734.1 GCA_937884235.1 uncultured Pseudomonadota bacterium | reverse complement strand
GAGGGTCAGCCTTGCCATCGACCCTGCGGACCTGGGCGTGGAGGGGAGCAAGCGGCTGGTGGCGGTAGCTCGCATGGAGCTGGAGGGCGGGGTGAAGGTGGACGAGACCCTGGACGAGTGGGTGGTGCGGGAGCAGGCGGTGGGGAGGACGTGTGGCTGCGGGTGCGGGGGAGTGCTCACGATCCGGCGTCGGCATCGGGCGAAGGGGATCCCGCGGTTCCTGGTGGGGCACGGGAAGTGGGGGACGAGGTAAGGCGAGGCAGGGAGTAGGGCGGAGGCGTTCCATATCATTGAGTCTGTTAGCCAGAGGCCGGAGTGGCCCTCAGTTCGGTGATGGGACATGGATGATCGGAACTTCCTCAGTGGCCCGCAACGAGCACGTGGCCATTTGAGCAGGATCCATTTTGGTTCCATTTGGGAGGGCAGGAACCACTGCGGAACGCGTGCGGATGCCAGCGTCAGACAATATGGTGCAAACCTACCGCTGGAGCTTTCCCTCTCCGTTCTATACCCAAGGCCCGTCTTGGACTACGATACCATCCTCATACTGGCGGTGAGGCCCGAATGCTGAGGAAGCTTGAGACATTACTATCCGACATGTTCAATGAGCCCGAACTCCGTCGATTTGTCAGGCATGGGCCGGAAGGATTGGACGCCATCGATTCGCTCCCGGGGGAGAAGTCGACGAAGAAGGAGCTGGTAACGGCAACTGTCGAGCAATTCAGAATGCGTGGACTGGTTGACGGCGATCTTTTCCAACGACTATGTGTTGCCAGGCCCGGGCGGAGAGGTGATATCGAGTGCGTCTGGAGAGTTGTCTACCCACCAGGTCCGGCTGTCATTTCTGTCCCCGGTGTTGCCCACACCGGCCAAGGTCGTCAAATCATGGGAGGGGCGAATTTGACGACCTCTGCGCCTGGGGGCATTCCCGCTCAGCCATCCGTACCAGTGCTGACCGTGGCGCATTCATCGTCCCGGTTGCCGCTACTGCCGCATGTATTGCGGTTGTCTGGGTTTGAAAGCCTCAAGAGGATGGACAGCAGGGGAGATAGCAACTGGGAGATGTGGAGTGCAGAGGAACAGGCGATTACCTGGGCGGCGGCAGGACGGGTTTCCATTCTGATTGTGCACATGAATCTGAGTCTAAGTTTGTTGCGGACGGTAGCTGATCAATTCCAGGTTCTTGAGGGTGAGCCGTTAGTTCCTGTCAGATTGTTTTGCTTGCTCACAGGGCCATATCATGCGCGGTATAGGACACAGTACCAGGGGTTGGTTCGGGACGCTCTTTCTGGATTCGAACTGGCTGCGTTGGAGCATGTCTCCAGCGCGCTTGAGAGTGTCTGCAGGAAAGGAAGACATGTGCGCGCGGGAGGGACTCCTGCTTCCGCGCTGTTTGTAGATCCCTGTCTCACAGAGAAGAGCAAAGGTGCTTCTGGATCAGCCCTTGGCACTCTGACAAAGTATCTCGACAAAAACCAAGTTGGTAGTCGTTTGGCAGTTGTTCTTGGTGGCGGTGGGTTGGGCAAAACCACCTTGTGCTATCAATTGAGAGAGCATCTGATCGAAAAGATGAATCAGGTCGTCGTGCTCATTCATGATAGATTGTGGCGGAGCATTGAGGACAGAGGGCTGGCCGTATCTGTAGAGAGTATTCTGCGGGAAGGCTTAGTGGCGGAGGGGTTTACCAATCTGACCTTGCTTGACTTGGACGTATTACTTTCAACTGGTTCGGTAACATTGGTGTTCGATAGTTTCGACGAGGTGTGCAGCCGCGGTCGCAATGTTTCGCCCAATGAGATTCTGTATCGGCTTGGCCGAATGGCAGAATTGGCGAACAGTAATCTCCGAGTAGTTATCACGT
>CALGBT010000733.1 GCA_937884235.1 uncultured Pseudomonadota bacterium | reverse complement strand
CGTGCCGGTGCTCTTCGATGACCGAGCTGTACAAGACGGGCATCTCCCAGCCCGCGAACTCGACCAGGCGACCACCGGCCGCTCGGTGCAAATCGTACAACGCGGTCTGGCGAGGTTTGTCAGTCATTCTCTACCTCCTGAAATCGTTGACACGGTTGCATCATAGATAAGCGCAAAGGGGGGTCAACAGTTTTCTGAAGCGCCAGGGGACGCTTTGATCAGGGGCAGGGGGATTGCAGCGACCAGGTTAACTCGTACGGTGTTTGCGTCGTGCCCTTCAAAGCGTCGCCACCAGATCCGTCCACAATGGCGTAGAGCCGCTCCCCGGGGAATACGGAAATGCCTTCAATGGAGAGTTTCTGCCCAGTCCCCCAGGCACAGTCGATAACCGCATCGGCCGCACCGCAAGAGTCGCCGGTCACCGCAATGATGTGCTCCTCCCCTGCTGCAGATTCTGCGAAAGTTACCTCGAGATTGACCAGTCCTGGGTCGGGCCCGGCCAGGTCGGCCTCAAAACGGTGGGCCTCATCAGGCATTCCGCCCAGCTTGTCGGCGGCGACGTCGGCAAGCCCACACTTGAGGTAGAAATCATCGTTGTCAGACCACTCCAGAAGGCCGCTGACCTGGGCAGTGGACCAGCCCAGAGTCTCGCCGAGACCACACTGTGGAGCCGCCATGGAAGAGGCTGAAGTTGCCGATTCAGTGAGACAAGTCTCTTGACCAGCAGTGCGGTTCAGAGCCACATGCAGGTCGAACACGTGCGTGGTATCGCCGGGGCCCGTCTCTGTATCGGGAAACTCCACGCCCACCAGGTAGATGCCAGGAAGGAGCTTGGTCTGGGCGACGAGGCTGCTATCATCGGCAGGCCAACAACTCTCGAAGTTCTCGTATTCACAACCGCTGTGCGTCAAGAAAGCGTAGCATGGTGCATCACAGTTGAGTTGGATGCTTGCCTCAGTAGGCTCCTCCACGCGCACCGCGTAGACCCGCTCTGGAACGTAGAAGGTGTCATCGTTCTGGCACAACACGTAGAAGACCGTAATCTGATTCGTCTCTCCCATCACTTGCTGCGTTTGCAGAAAGGAGCTTGTGGCAACTGTTCCACTGAAGGACTCCGGCGGCAACTCCCCATAGGTGCCGTCGGTTTCGGGCTTGTCAGAGAAACAATTCCACTCGAACACCAGCCCCCCGGCATCGCCACCGTCTGACAAAGAGATTTCCGCGGGGTGGAAGTCACCGTCGTGGCCCGATTCATGGCTATCGGGCACCCACCAACGCCAGTCAGGATAGGTTGACTGATCGGGTGAGACCCAGTGGTCCGCGGGGGCGGCGTCGATGATCTTGCCATCGGGAAGAGTTGCAGGCCATTTCTGCTGAGGTGTTTGGGGAAGTTTGACAAAGCAGCCCATGGGTGCGGCTAGCGCCACCAACGCGCAACATGCCGCCAACGTCGCTACGGATTTTGCACCGAAACAGCCAATGTCCTTGAGTCCCAACATCTCGCGCTCCAATACTGCCGGTATTACTTCCACGCGCACCCAATCTACGTCACGCTACACTTTACTCACCGCAAGGGCGATTCGTCCAGTAATGATAGCTTCTGAGCCATTCTCACGGGTCACTATTTATTCTCCCGCAAGTTGGTTGACCGGTTTTGGAGGTTGATGTAACGTGCCGGCGTGATGCGGTTCTTCTGCGGGGAGGGTAGTAATGGAAATCAAGTCGGTGGGAGTTATTGGATGTGGTCTTATGGGCAGCGGCATCGTGCAGATGAGTGCCATCTCGGGCTTTGACGTCATCGTGCGCGAGATAAGCGAACAGTATCTTGCTACTGGCCTTGGCAAGATCTCTTCACAACTGGAGAAGGCCGTCGCCAAGGGGCGAATGGACTCCGCTAAGCAGGAGGAGATACTCGCTCGTATCAGCGGCACCACGGATCTCGCCGACCTGGCTGAATGTGATCTTATCATTGAAGCTGTGACCGAAAACGTCGAGTTGAAGCAGGAAACCTGGAAGACCCTCGACGCCATTTGCCCGGCGAACACCATCTTTGCCAGCAACACATCATCGATTCCCATGCATATTCAGGCCGTGGTCACCAATCGACAGGATCGCTTTGTCGGCTTGCACTTCTTTAATCCCGTGCCGGTGATGAAGTTGGTGGAAGTTATCCGGGCGGCGACAACGTCTGATGATACCTACGAAGCGGCCATGCAGTTCGCCCGTTCCTGTCGCAAAGTTCCTGTCTCCTGTATCGATACCGTGGGTTTCATCGTCAATCGACTGCTGACTCCCTACCTCCTTGATGCCATTCGCGCTCTGGAGGCCGGAATTGCCACCGCAGAAGATATCGATACGGGTATGAAGCTGGGCTGTGGTCACCCCATGGGGCCCCTGGAACTCCTGGACTTTGTAGGGCTTGATACCGTGCTGGCCATTGCCGAGATCATGTACGAAGAGTTCAAATTGCCACAGTACGAGGCTCCCGAGATGCTGCGACGCCTCGTCAAAGAAGGAAAAACTGGACGCAAGAGCGGCACAGGAATCTATACCTACTGAGTCTATTCCGGCTTGGGGAGGGGGCAATGAGCGTAAAGTCTTTAAAGAATGAGTCGGGGCCGGCACAGGCCGAGGCCTATCTGTTCGTGGAAGTGGCCCGTGGTGCCGACCCCATGGTCGTGCTGGGGGCCCTGTCAAGCCAGCGCATTGTCGAGTGGGATGCCGTGCGTGATGCCCACTACGGCATTGTTGTGCATTTGCACGGGGCAGATGAGGACAGCCTCGAGAAGCAAGTTGCTCAACTGCTCGCAACCGTGGCCGGGGTAGGGGACCATGCCTTCGTTCCGGTACAGCAGCCTGACCTGGGCGAAGTCGCCATGGAGCGCATTCAGGCATACGAGGAACAATTGGCCGGTGGCCATGCTGGACGCACTGACGAAATGGCTGCCGCCTACCTGCTCGTCGATGTGGAGCAAAGCCGGCTCGACCGGGTGTATTCTGCTCTCTACGCCACCGATGAGGTGGTTGTGCTGGAAGCCGATGCGCGTAACAACAGACTGGTAGCTATTGTGCAGTCTGAGGATTTTGCGGCCCTCCGCCGGGTCGTCAGTGACCGCATCCGGGTCTTGAACGGTGTGGTTCGAATACTGGAGATGAAGGTCATCCCGCGGGACTTGATGTAGGGGGACAAAATGGCAAATGCAAAGACGATCATGAACGGTTTCGCTCAGGCACTCTGGTTGTCTCAAGGAGTGGCGAGCGACCTGATTCCTCTCCTCCAGGCAGCTCAGGAAGCCTACGGGTACGTTCCGGAGCGTGTCATGGAGGTCATCAGCGGAGTCACTGAGATCCCCATGGCCGATGTCTATGGGGTGGTGACCTTCTACACGCAGTTCCGGTTGACCCCTCGGGGAGACATGGTCATCAAGGTCTGCAACGGTACGGCCTGTCACGTCAATGGCTCGACGATGCTGGAGAGTACCATTGAGGACGTGCTGGGCATCAGCCGCGACCAGACCGATGACGATGGGCTCTTCACCCTGGAGTCCGTCAACTGTGTGGGCTGCTGTAGTCTGGCACCAGTCATCATGGTGAACGACGAGACCTACGGGTCCTTGACTCCCCGCAAGCTCACTTCCCTGCTCAAGCGGTTGCGGCGGGAGGTTCTTGACGCACGTTTGAACGCCAGCACCGAAGTGGAGGTGAGCGAATGAAACGGATAATCGTTGGTACCGCCACCTGTGGCATCGCCGCAGGGGCTGGCAAGGTGCTCAATGCGCTCAACGATTGGGCCGGGGAGGCTGGCGAGGGCGAAGTGACGGTGCTGGAAACAGGTTGCATCGGCCTTTGCTATGCCGAACCCCTGGTGGAGCTTCAGGATGGGACCGATTGCCGCCTCTATGGCGGAGTTACCCCGGCCATGGCTTTGGCCCTGGCCAAGGGTGAAGAGCATCCTGACCTGCTCCCCAATCAACTCTGGTCAAAAGTTGAGTCTGGCCACGCGACGATCTTTGGTGATGCGCCACGTATCGCCCTGGGCAGGTGCGGATTCGTCGACCCAGGGTCCCTCGCTGACTATCTCGATACCGGGGGATTCCAGGCGCAGCGCCGCATGCTCGATGAGATGGAGCCGCAGCAGGTTATTGATGAGGTCGTTGCATCGGGCCTGCGCGGTAGAGGGGGCGGAGGTTTCCCCACTGGCACCAAATGGAAGTTTGCCGCGGCGCAGGACAACGACGTGAAATACGTCATCTGCAACGCCGACGAAGGTGACCCCGGGGCCTTCATGGACCGCTCCCTGCTCGAAGGAGACCCCTTCTCCGTCCTGGAAGGGATGGTCATTTGCGGATACGCCATCGGCGCGGCCAAGGGCATCATCTATTGCCGGGCGGAGTATCCCCGGGCCCTGATGCGACTACGAGACGCCATTGAACAGGCCCGCGCCGCAAATTTCCTGGGTCAGAATGTCTGCGGCAGTAACTTCTCCTTCGATATCAGGGTCAAGGAGGGGGCTGGAGCCTTTGTTTGTGGCGAGGAGACGGCGCTTATGGCCTCGGTGGAAGGGCAAAGAGGCATGCCCCGCTTCCGTCCCCCATTCCCTGCAGTGAAGGGACTCTTTGGCAAACCAACCAATATCAACAACGTTGAGACCTTTGCCAATGTGGGCTGGTTCCTGGGTAGCGGTGCCCCGATGTATGCAGAAGTCGGAACCGATGGCTCGAAGGGTACCAAGGTTTTTGCCCTGGCCGGGAAGATCCAGCGTGGCGGCCTGGTGGAAGTGCCCATGGGAACCACCATCAACCAGCTGGTGCTGGATATTGGTGGCGGTGTTCCGGAAGGGCACACTTTCAAGGCCGTGCAGATGGGAGGACCCTCCGGGGGCTGCATTCCGGCCAGCATGGGAGACCTCGCCATCGACTACGAGAACATCGTCAAGACTGGCGCCATTATGGGCTCTGGCGGCGTGATCATTATGGATGACACTACCTGCATGGTAGATGTCGCCCGCTATTTCCTCTCCTTCACTCAAGCCGAGTCCTGTGGCAAGTGCACTTTCTGTCGCATTGGCACCAAGCGGATGCTTGAGATTCTCGAGTCCATCACGGCTGGCGAAGGCAAGGACGACGATATTGATAAGCTCCTCGACCTTTGTGAGAAGATTAAGGTCTCGACCCTTTGCGGTCTGGGCCAGACCGCACCGAATCCTGTGCTGACCACCATCAAGTACTTCCGTTCTGAGTACGAGGCCCACATCCGTGACAAAAAGTGCCCTGCGCATAGCTGCAATGCTCTGGTCCTTTACAGCATCCTGCCCGACAAGTGCACTGGTTGTGCCCTTTGCACCAAGAACTGTGCGGTGGGAGCCATCTCCGGTGAGCGCAAGGGGCTGCACGTAATTGACCAGCAGGCCTGCATCCAGTGTGGCAAGTGTATCACCGTCTGCAACTTCAACGCGATCATCAAAGAGTAGGTTTTGAGCATGGAGCAACGGAGGGTTGCCGTGAAGAAAATAGAACTGACCATCGATGGTAGACAGATTCAAGCCGAGGCCGGCCAAACCATTCTCGATGTGGTGCGCAGCCAGCCCGGATGGGAGGATCTGATCCCCACTCTGTGCCATGAGCCGGAGCTGCCTCCGTATACTTCCTGTTTCCTCTGTGTGGTCGAGCAGGAAGGTCTCGCCAAGCTCCTGCCGGCGTGCAGTACACCGGCGTCCAACGGCACGGTGCTCCATACCCGTTCCCCGCGGGTGGAGGCGGCGCGCAAGACGGCATTGGAGCTACTCCTTTCCAATCACCCAGCGGATTGTGTGGCCCCATGCAGTCGCGATGCTGGCTGTCCCGCACAGATTGATGTCCAGACCTACCTCTGGCAAGCCGAGTCGGGGCAATACCTGGAAGCCGTGAAGACCATCCGTAAAGCCAATCCCCTCCCCATCGTCTGTGGGCGGGTTTGCGTCCGGCGCTGTGAGGATGTCTGCCGGCGTGCGGTCCTCGATGAGCCGGTGGGCATTAACCTGGTGAAGCGGCAGGTCTCGGACCATTGGCTGGAG
>CALGBT010000732.1 GCA_937884235.1 uncultured Pseudomonadota bacterium | reverse complement strand
TGTTCGAGGAAGGTGATGGCCTTGTCGGTGTGGCCGGAGTTGGCGAAGAGCTTGCCGAGATTGCCGGCGATGGCGTAGTTGCCCGGGAGCACGGCCGGATCCACCAGGGCCAGCAGGTGGTCGGCGAGGTGGACGAGGGAGAGGACGTCGTCGAAGTTGTGTTTTAGTACGGCCTCAATGTGCTTGCCCTCCCCAGACAGCATGTACTGGAAGTAATGCTGGGGCACCATCTCACCTGAGATGTCGTCGACCCGGAGGTAGTCGAGGAGCTCTCGCTCCAGGGTAGGGAGGCGGTGGTTGGTGAGTTGTCCGCGATAGATGCGCCGGCCGACGTGGAGCAGGTCGAGGTGGGGCATCAGCCGGAGGTGGGCCTCCCGGGAAGTCATGAAGCGATGGATGACGAGGCGGTTCTCGAGGACGGAGCGGTCGAAGGACTTGCCGTTGTAGGTGACGAGGTAGCGTTTGGTGGCGAGCCGCTCGAGGAGGGTGGCGAGCTGGGCCTGCTCCTGGTCGTAGTCGTCGAGGAGGAGCTGCTCCATGCAGAAACAATCTGCCTCGAACCATCCCAGTCCGATGAGGAAAGCGACGGTGCCGGCGCCGTGGGAGAGGCCGGTGGTTTCGGTATCGAGGAAGAGCGCCTCTTCTCGATTGAAGCCGCCGAGGCGCGTATCTTTGAGGAACCGTGCATGGTCGGTGACGGCAGGAAGCAGCAGCTCCTCGATGGGCCGTGGGGAGTATGGGTAGCCGGTGGTGCGTCTCTCGACCACCTGCCGAACCGGGCCATGGTCCGTATCGAGCAGGCTGCCAGGACGGGTCTCTTCGACGGTTGGCGAGGGGGCGTCTGGCACCGTCTCCTGGGGCAAATCACCCTCGATGCCAAAGCCCCTGGCGAAGCGCCGGAGCATCTTGTCTGAGGGATCAGGCAACCATCAACCTCAGGATTTCAAGGGCGATGGTTTTGGGATTATGGACGTCGGCGTGGGCGGGGCCGATGCAGGCAGGGCAGCCCGACTCGCAGTCGCAATCACGGAGCATCTGGTAGGTGCGGAGGAGCAACTCGGGCAGCACCCGGAAGGCCTGGGGGCTAAGGCCGATACCACCGGCGAAGCGGTCGAAGAGGAAGATGGTGGGGGCGAAGCCCCCCTCGCCGGTTTCATCGAAACTGTAGCTGCCGCGGAAGGAGACGCCGGAGATGGAGAACCATTCGGCGGACTGGTCGCCGACGCAGTGACCGATGTCGTGGACCGAGCACATGAGCTTCAGGGTGGCCACAAAATGGAGGGCTCGGGCGATGCCCATGACGGCGTCGGCGATTTCCACTTTGCCGTACTCGAGTTGGCGCAGCGTTTCATTCCTGATGGAGAACCAGGAGCCCATGGTGTGCATGGTGAGCTCGGGCAGGTTGACCTCGCCGTAGCCGACATTCTCGGAGGTGTAGAAGCGGACCTTCTTGAAGCCGACGACTTTCTCGGTAATGACCACTTCGCCGTGGGAGAGGCTGGCGTGGGGCAGGTCGCGGGATTCCTCGGTGTCGATGATACGGACTTCCACGTAGGTTTCGGCATCGGTGAAGAAGTCAGTGACGGCTTGCTCTACGTAGGCCTTGCGGCCGTCGTAGTCGAGTTCTTTGACGTGGAACTGGATGCCGTCGACGTTGTGGATCGCCCCTTCGTGGAGCATTGTGTGGGCGCTGACGAAGTCCACTTCGGCGATGATAATGCCGCGGTCCTTGTCGATAACCACGAAGTTCTGCCCAGGGATGTTGCGCAGGGAGACGGCGCTGGCCGGATAGCTGTCGCTGGACCAGAGGGTCCGCCCCTTGACCTGGTGGACGAGGTTGGCGTGGCGCATTACTTTGAACAGTCCGGCGACACCGTCAGCGGAGACATTGCCGAAGGTATCCCCTTCATCGAAGGGCAGTTCGAAGGCGGCGCACTTCAGGTGATCGGCGAGGATATAGGGGTTGTCGGGGTCGATGCGTGCCTCTTCGGGGTTGCGACCGAGGAGATAGTCGGGGTGAGTGACGACGTACTGGTCGAGGGGGTCTGATTTGGAGACGTAGATGGCCAGTGACATGCCGCTCTTGCGTCCGGCCCGCCCCCATTGCTGCATGAGGCTGGCCTGGGTTCCCGGGTAGCCGGCGACGATGGCAGCATCGAGGCTGCCGATGTCGATGCCCAGTTCAAGGGCGTTGGTGGCAACGACGCATTTGACTTTACCACCGCGCAGGCCCTTCTCGATTTCCCGGCGGCGGTTGGGGAGGTAGCCGCCGCGATAGCCCTGGACGACGTCGGGTGAGATGCTGCGCTTGTTGAGGCCTTCGCGCAGGTATTTCACCAGCAGCTCCACGTTCAGCCGGGAGAGGGCGAAGACGATGCAGGGGATGTCGTGCTCCACGAGGTCCATGGCGAACATCCGGGCCTGTTTGATGTAGCTGGCGCGAATGCCGAGCTGTTTGTTCACCACGGGCGGGTTATAGAGGAGGACGTGGCGCTGGCCGGCGGGGGCGCCGTTGTTATCTACCAGGGTGGCCGGCTGTTCGATGAGCCCTTCGGTCAGCTCCTGAGGATTGGCGATGGTGGCGGAGCAGCATATGAAGGTGGGGTCTGAACCGTGAAATCGGGCGATGCGCACCAGCCGGCGGATGACATTGGCCATGTGGGAGCCGAAGACGCCACGGTAGGTATGGACCTCGTCGATGACGACGTATTTGAGGTTGCGGAAGAGCTTCATCCACTTGGGGTGGTGGGGCAGGATGGCGGAGTGGAGCATGTCGGGATTGGTGAGGACAATGTGGCCGCGCTCCCGAATAGCCTGCCGGGCATCGGCGGCGGTATCCCCGTCGTAGGTGTGGGTGGAGATGGGGACGTCCATATCATTAATGAGGTCATAGAGCTGGGTGTACTGGTCCTGGGTCAGGGCCTTGGTGGGGAAGATGTAGATGGCTCGGGAATCGGGGTCGGCGAGGATCTCGTTGAGCACCGGCAGATTGAAGGCCAGCGTCTTGCCCGAGGCCGTGGGTGTCACCAGGGCGACGTTCTCGTTGCGGCGCGCAGCCTCCATGGCCAGGAGCTGGTGCGAGTAGAGTTGCCTGATGCCCAGGTTTTCCAGTGCCGTCGTCAGTCTGGGGTCGAGCCAGTCCGGGATGGGGCCATACTCCCCGAGGCGTGGCATGAGCGTGGTATCGGCGGTGAAATAGGGTCCGAATCGGGTCCCCTCCCGCCACTCAGAGATTAGTTCTTCTAGACGAGACACGGCGACCTCCCCTGAACAGATATTCAGTATGCACGTCCCACATTGACCATGTCAACGGTCCCGTGATATAAGGTGCTGGACAACGACTCAAATGCATGCGGAGGCAGAAGATGAGCAGAATCCTTACCAAGGTCGTGTTTGCGCTGGTGGCGGTTGTCTTCCTGGGTACGAGCTTCGAGTCCCGTGCCGATGACAAGTTTGCCAAGATGTTGATCAAGAAGGCGGACAAGAAGTATGCGAGTCGCGCCAGCAAGGGCAAGGCGGCGGAGGCCAAAGAGGCTTACGAGAAGGTCCTGGCAGTGGACCCGGCCAATATTGAGGCTCGCTGGAAGCTGGCTCGTGCCCTCTACTGGATTGGCACGCACACGAAATCCAAAGAAGAGAAGATGAAGATTTACGAGGCTGGCATCCGGTACTGCCAGGAGGCTGCGAAGTCCGACGACAACTGTGTGCCCTGCCACTTCTGGCTGGGGGTGAGCTACGGCAAGTTCGGCGAGGCCAAGGGCATCTTGCAGAGTCTGGGCCTGGTACCCCATTTGAAGAGCGCCATGGAGAAAGTTGTCAAGCTTGATGAGAGCTATGCCCATGGTGGTGCGCACCGGGTGTTGGGTCGTCTCTACAACAAGCTGCCGGGGTTCAAGGGCGGCGACAACGAGAAGGCGATCAAGCACCTCAACAAGGCCATCGAGATTGGCCCGCACGATCTGATGAATCGCCGTTTCCTGGCAGAAGTGCAGATTGCGCTGGGCAAGAAAGACGAGGCCAAGGCAACTCTGCAAACGATTATCGATTACCCTGAAGAGACGCTGTACAAGGATCGGAAGCCCGAGTCCAAAGAAGAGAAGAAGACGGCCGAAGAGCTCATGAAGAAGCACTTCGGTGGCTAATAGGAGAGGCCCATGAAGAAGGTCATATTGTTAGTTGTGCTGGTGGTTCTCCTGGGCGGTGGTATCGCCGGGTATGTTATCTGGTCCGGTGCTCAGAAGGATACTGAGAACATCACGACGCTCCAGGAAGAGAAGATGACCACGGAAGAGGTTGGCCAACTCCAGGAGAAGGCGGCCGAGGGCATCAGCGCGGCCAATCAGGCTGCGGAAGCGGCTCAGGGTCTGGGCCTGGATGAGCAGCTCAAAGTGTGGGAGACGCAGCTGGGTGCAAGTGATGCGGCGGTGCGTATGACGGCCTTGCGAGAGTTGGCCAAGCTGCAATCAGGCTCACCAGAGAAAGTGTTGGCCCTGGTGGGGAAGGTGGCTGCCAACGATGCTGACGAAGACGTCAAGATGATGGCCGGAATGTTGGTGGAAGAGTGGACCGGCGACGGTGGCGACGACGAAGCATCAGATGACGGGGCTGCCGTAGGAACAGAGGCCGAGGAGGAAGCTGAATGAGAATCCTGCAAGTTGCGCTGGTTGGTGTTTTCGGGTTCTTGCTGCTTGCCTGCCCGGGGCGTATTGTCGAGTATCCGGAGCATAACGAACTATCGAAGCAGGGCATCAAGGCCGCCCTAACCGGGGATGATTTCCGCAAGAAGACTGCGGCGCGCGAGCAGATTGGTAAGCTGAGTGCCGCGGAGCAGGTCGAGTTGCTCAAGGAGTTGCTGGCCGAGGGCGATGCGCCGACTCGGATGATCGCCATTGCCGAGCTCATGAAGTTGCCAGAGGATACGTGGCGGCCATTGCTGACGGATGTGGCGGCCAATGACGCCGACGATGAGGTCAGGGAATTAGCTGGCATGGCGGTTGAGGTCGATGACGTTGAGAATGATGAGGAGAGCGTGCCACCTGACGCTTTGCCGGAAGCCCCAGAAGCTCCGGCCGATGCCCCGTCCGAGGCTACCGAGTAGCTCTTACCTCCCCCCACAAGTTTCTGACGACAACCTGACTTGACAGCCCCTGCATCCCTATTACCTTGTGGTTGCGTTTCAGTCTGGCGGCCGGTCGTGCCGTCTTGAGATTGGATGAAAAGCGACGACTCTGTTGAGGTGATAGAATGGGAAAGATCATAGGCATCGACTTGGGAACAACCAACTCTTGCGTGGCTGTAATGGAAGGCAAAGAGCCCCACGTTATTGAGAATGAAGAGGGTACTCGCACCACGCCGTCGGTTGTCGGCTTCGACGAGAAGGGTGAAGTTCTGGTGGGCCAGATCGCCAAGCGACAGTCCATTACCAACCCGGAAAACACGGTCTACTCCATCAAGCGGTTCACCGGCCGGCGTTTCAGCGAAGTTGGCGAAGAGACCAAGATGGTCCCCTACAAGGTTATCGAGAGTGGCAATGGGGACGCGGCAGTGGACATTCGCGGCAAGCAGTATTCACCGCCGGAGATCTCAGCTCGAGTGTTGCAGAAGCTCAAGCGAGCGGCAGAGAACTATCTGGGCGAAGAGGTCACGGAGGCGGTGATCACGGTTCCGGCGTACTTTAACGATTCCCAGCGGCAGGCGACGAAGGATGCCGGGCGGATCGCCGGGCTTGAGGTCAAGCGCATCATTAATGAGCCGACTGCGGCGGCGTTGGCCTATGGCCTGGACAAGAAGAGCAACGAAGTCATTGCGGTCTATGACTTCGGCGGTGGGACCTTTGACATTTCGATCCTCGAAGTGGGTGACAATGTGGTGGAGGTCATCGCCACCAATGGTGACACCCATCTTGGTGGCGACAACGTCGACCAGCGGGTGATTGAGTGGCTGGCCGCTGAATTCAAAGCGGACACTGGCTTGGACGTAGCCGGTGACCGGATGGTGTTGCAGCGCCTCAAAGAAGCTGCCGAGAAGGCCAAGATCGAGCTCTCCTCCACCATG
>CALGBT010000731.1 GCA_937884235.1 uncultured Pseudomonadota bacterium | reverse complement strand
CGGTTTCGATGGTCTTTGCAATGGCTCTGGTGCTTGTCGCTACTGGGATGCCAGTACCGTCTGCGCGGGGCAGACCTGCGACGACGCAGTCCTGACCACCATGCGCTACTGCGACGGTGGCGGCAGCTGCCTGACATCGTCCAACGTTGACTGCTGCCCCTACGACTGCCTGGGCGATTCCTGCGGAACCTCCTGCAACTCCGACCCGGCTTGCTGCAACACCGCCCTCTGCAAAGTGGGTAGCATCTGCAAGAACTGCAGCCCGGCCATTCCCTGCCCCGACGGAGAGTGGTGTTGCTACGGCGACTCGTGCACCAGCCCCGTGACGCTGGAGTATCCCACTAATACCGTTACGCCCGATGCCGCAGACGGAACTTACTACAGCTCCACTTATGGCTCCACTGATGCCTTTGAGTACGCTTCCGGAAACCAGTTTGGCAGCAATGCCACCGACCGCGTGTTCAAGATCGATACCTCTGCAGACCCGGTGGGTGTGACGGCTACATTCTCCGTCTCGGGGACCTTCAATACCGTTCTTTACATCAAGGAGGGAGGCAGCTGCGGGACAGCCGCCAACGTCGCTTACAACGATGATGGTTGCAGCAAGCCCAATGGCGGTAGCTGCATCACCATGAAACTCAAACCAAACACCGTCTACTGGGTCGTGGTCGACGGATGGGGCACCAACAAGGGTGACTTCGTCCTCAATGTGGACTACACCACCCTTTGTGCTGACTGCAGTTGCGACTCCGCCTACGGCGAAAACAGCACCAACAACCCCGTAGACTGCCGGGACCAGTCCGACTACTGTGGCAACTATCGGGATATCACCGTTGGCGCCAAGCCCTTCAACCGGGTCTTCGACGACAACCTGGGCAACGACCAGGACGACTTCAACCACTGGGGCAGCTACAGCGTCTACTACAACTGTGGTGACCACAACTGCCTCAACGGAGAGATCACGGAATCCTGTTACGCCCCCCCGCCGCGGCATGGCAACAGCGACAAGGTCTACCGCCTGGTCCTTGGCACGACCTCAAACGTGCGCATCCGTGTCGAGCGGACCGCCGGCTGGAGCGCTGGCAATCAGCCTCGCTTCTATGTTTGGAAGGGGGATACCTGTCCTGGCACCGAGAAGAACATCTGCCTGGGCAATGGTAGCAACTATCTCCAGTGGGGCGACTGGGGCAGTGGCGGCGGCTACCCCGTTGCCGGCGTGCAGTCCATGACTGCCGGAACCTACTGGGTCATGGTAGATACTTTCTATGGGTATAGCGCTACGGGGGCTATACCAGAAGGACCCATCGGCGCAGGGGCCTTCAAGCTCTCTGTAACGGTCTGGTAGTCAGTCTGGCAAGCTCAGCCGTTGAGCCAGTGGGCAAGCCGGTCAAGGGCCTTGACGATGCAATCCTGGCCACGGGTATAAGCGAAGCGGACGTAGCGATTGGTTTCATGTTTGCCGAAATCAACCCCCGGGGTTGCCGCGACGTGGGCCTCTCGCAGCATTCGCTTGCAGAAGCTGTAGCTGTCATCCGAAAAACGAGATATCTCCGCAAACACGTAGAAAGCCCCCTGGGGCTCGAAAGCTACCTCAAAGCCCAGCCGGGCAAGCCCATCAATGAGCAGCCGACGCCTCTGACCATACTCCAGACGCATGCACTCCACGTGGCCGTCGCCATGCTCAAGGGCCGCAATGCCGCCATATTGAGATGGCGTGGGCGGCGAGATGAACAGATTCTGAGAGATTCGGTTAATGGTGCGCACCAGGCTCTCGGGGACCACCATCCAACCCAGGCGGCAGCCGGTCATGGCATAACGCTTGGAGAAGCCATCGACGACGATGACGTCCTCTGAAAGGCCGAGGGCCGTTTCGACCCGACTGCCGTCGTAAACCAGACCGTGATAGATCTCGTCCGAAATCAGCGTGTGCCCCCGGGCAAGCAACCACTCATAAGTACTTCGGGCAGTCAGCGTGCCAGTTGGGTTGGCCGGCGATGAAATGATGACGATAGGAGACTCCTCCACCGTGGTACAGGCGGCGCGCTCAGGAGTCAGCTGAAAACCGTCCTTAACACTGATGGGCAGGGCCACGGGGCGCCCCCCCACGAAGCGAACGAAGTTGGGGTAGCAGGCGTAACCCGGGTCGGACATGCCGACCCCCTGGCCGGCATCCAGGAGCGCGCCAAAGAGCATCAGAAAGGCCGCCGAGGTCCCGGTGGTGACGCAGATCCGCCCCGGGGACACCTCTACCCCGTAGACCCGTCCATAATAGTCGCTGATAGCTTCCCGCAGGGACCAGAGACCCAGGGAATGCGTGTAGTGGGTATGACCATCCACCACCGCCCGGCACATGGCGTCCACCACCGGCGGCGGCGGTGAGAAGTCAGGCTCGCCGATTTCAAGATGGACAACGTCATGACCCTGCGCCTCCAGCGAGAGCGCCTCCTCAAGAATGTCCATGACGATGAACGAGGTGAATTCAGAGAGTCTTTGGCTTGTCTTCATGGCATGTCAACTGATGTCAGGCGGCGGGGTCAGGAAGAGATCGCCAGGTAGGACCCGGGCAGCAATACCGGTACGCCATCGACCACCGGGTAGGCCCCCTTGCGGTCCTGCGTAAGGAGCAGGGAGTCCACTTCGTCCACCTGCCAATCCACGTCCCCCGAAGGCGTGACTTCCCCCGACTTGATCTGTCGCAGCAAGCCCTCTAGCTTCTTGCCCGTGGCCTCAAACAGCCGTTTCCCAGTACGGGGGCAGACGACGATGTCCAGAAGATCATTTGCTATCACCATTACACTCCTCCACTGCTCGTGGTGTCCTTCTACCAGAAGATGGGGGCGATGCAAAGTGATTTACGTCCGGCCGAACCGCGCCGCGAGGCCTTCCAACTGGTCTGCCGTGCGTACTCCTCCTCGCACCAGCGGCACCACTATCAGAGCCTCCGGGCCGGGTGAGCGGGGATGTTCCATGATACGAGCAAGGGTCTCCTGCTGCCCCCGCACAATGGTCTCCACCAGACGGGCGAGGTTCACTCCCGAGGCCGCAGCACTGCCCAGTTGCTCTGCCGTAAACCCGCGGCAAGCGGGCTCCATACCAAGCTCAGCCCGGAGTATTTCCGTCGCCCCGTCACCCGGCGGCTCAAACCCTGGAGCTGCCTCGAGGACCTGGTTGGCCACCAGGAACCCGGGGGTGAGCCACTCCGGGGCATCGTCAAAGAAGGCCAGCAGGTCAGTGGCACTGCGCGAGTCCGCCCGCACCACGACGCCAAACTCCGAGTCCTCCTCATAGAGCTTGCGAGTCGCGGCTGCCGCTACTGCCACGTCACCCCACAAGCGCCCCAGCGATGCCACGAACTCAACCAACTCCGCCAGGAACCCCTTGCCAATGAAGTAGGAGAGCCCGCGCACCAGGAGAGGAGAGAGCAGCTTAATGGCCTTTCGACCAGGGGCCGTGGTCGAGAAGACCGATTGGGCGATGACTGCCATCTGGTGGAGCCGCTGCGGAGCATCCAGGAAGTGCATGGCATAGGCGAAGGGAGGCGTGTCAATGACGATACGGTCGTAGCGAGGATTTGTGCTGAGTTCAAGAATCCGGTCACCAGCAACATACTCGTGCAGCGCCTGCAGGCGCGCCGAGAGATGAGGAAAAAAACGTGATTCAAGCACCTGCCGGGAAGTTTCCTCATCGGGGGAGTGCCGTTCGACGAACCGGCGAAAGCCCGCAGGTATGTCCATCTGCTCTACCGTCAAGAAGGGCTGGTCTGTTGCCAGCCGCTCCATGAGAGCCTCGAGGCGGCGAGCCGGGTCCACAGTAAGGAGCAATACACGCAAGCCTCGGTTCGCCAGAGAGTGGGCGAGCAGGGCCGCACATGTGGTCTTACCAACACCACCAGTGCCGAGGAGGAAAACCAGCTTACGCTCTGGAAACAGCCCGGAGGCTGCACAGGCATCAGAGGAATTAGTGAGAATCCCGGTCATGTTGACGAGCCTTGCGGTTGGTGCGGACCCGTCGCCCGAACCTGAAAGCGCGGCGCAAGGTGCCCTCAGCAAGTCCCGCTGCCGTGTAGAAGGCGAAGAAGGCGAAGGGCGTGTAGGCCGGACGCACAATCGCTACGATAACCAGAGTACAGGCCAACAATCCCAGCAAGGTTGCCGCCAGGGGATCCCGCAAACTTATCTTTTTGCGGAAGGGCACGGTGGTGACCATCAGTAGCGCGAGCAACAGCAGGAAAAGAACCGCAATTCCTGGTGCCAGACCATGTCCTTCGCTGGCTAGCCCAAAGACGAGGCCAGCGAGGCAACCGGCCCCAGCCGGAATCGGCAGCCCCGTGAAACGGGTCACCGGACCTGGCTTGCGCTCTGCTTCAACATTGTATCGAGCCAGCCGCACCGTACCCGCTGCGAGGAAGGCGAAGGCCGCCACCAGTCCCATATCCACCGAGCCCCACATCAACCGGCCCTGGAGCAGGGCGAGATAGACGAGCACGGTGGGGGCAACGCCAAAGGTCACAACATCGGCTAGAGAGTCGATCTGGATGCCAAACTTGCTCTGGGTGCGGGTAAGACGGGCGGCGCCGCCATCCAGCGAGTCAAAGAGGACCCCGAAGAAGATAGTCAGCGCAGCCAGACGGAAATCCCCGTCCGCTGCCGCGACCAGCGAGAGCAGCCCCATCAACACACTCGATAGCGTAAACAGTGAGGGTAGGACAAACAGCGCTTTGGCCAGTCGCATTTCGGGTCACCTCCGCCGCGCTGGCGAGTATAGGCCCGGCCCCCCCCAAAGTCAAATCTCCCAGAGGCCTCCAGAGCCATCTTTCAGCCTTGCGTACACGCCGCGCGCCGTGTAGAGTACGCGCGTTAATTGGGTTGAAGAAAAGCGTCGAAAAGGGGGGAACTATGAGATGTCTGACAAGTTTGCTGCTGGCGATTGTGCTCGTCTCCGGGTGCGCGACCAAACAGGACGCAGGGACCGATGGCGAGAAGAGCGCCGCGTGGCCGGCAGGAATTGTCGTCCTCTTCCAGCCGGAGGACCGCATCGTCAAGCACGACATGAAGGTCAAGATGTGGGTCGAAAATAAGACCGGGGAGGAATACTCCTTTGAGTGGTTGAACGAAGGCACATGTGGTGAGTTGCGGTGGGACAAGGCCAAGAACTCTGAGGCCGTCTTTGTCGGTGGCAAGTTGGCCAAAGACTGCAACGAAAAGGTGACCCTCAAGGTCATGGGAGCCAAGGCAACCCTGGAGAAGCAGTTTGGCATCAAGGTCGAAGGCTCCGAGCAGTTTGCCACCCTGGTAATCAGACCCGACCCGATCCCCGAGAATTGGCACATGGTCAACGACTATGACAAGACCATGAAGGGCAAGGAAGTCAAGTGCGTCACCAAGATCGGCAAGGACAAGAAATCCGTCGGCCTGGCCGTCGACCTATCCAAGAAGCGCAAGAAGTCCGCGGCCGAAGAGACCCAGGAAAAGGCCGCCCGCCAGGGTGAGGTCGAAACCGAAATTGTCGACTACTTCGACGACGTCCAACTCAATCTTAACGGTGCTCCCTTTGGGCCCTGGAATTTCGAGTTCGCCAACTGCTTCTTCGATGAGAATTACACCGAGGAAGAAGGCGTGCTGGCATACAAGTACGACCTGCCTCACCACGACGACTTCTGTGGCTACTACGAGAACCTCGCGGTGGGCGCCGACTGCGAAACCCAAGCCTACGACACCACCGAGTTCGAGTATGTCACCTTCCTCGCTAAGTCTGGTGACGACATGACTCATCGTTTCTACCTGGAACTGATCAACTGGGAACGATTTGCCGAGTTCCACCAGGGACGACCCGAAGCCGTCGGCCCCTTTGACGCAACCGCTGAATGGTCCCGGATTGAAGTCAAGCTGGCAGATGTCTACAAGGATACCCTTGACCCTGCCGGCATCAAGTCACTGAGCATCAAGATCAAGCGAGAAGCCAACTTCCCGGACCATGGCCTGGTGCTCTTTGACAACTTCGCCTTCATCAAGAAAGAGGGCTCCAACTAAGCTCGGCCGCAGACCGACCCACCGAATCTTTCAGCCTATGAGGTAGCATCGAGTGAAGGAGCGAAAACCCTACGCGTTTACAGAAATAGAAGCCCGCTGGCAGCACCAGTGGACCGCCTCCGGTCGTTGGCAGGTGGCTCGGGATGAAACTCGGGAGAAATACTACGTCCTGGTTATGTTTCCCTATCCCTCTGGCCGCATCCATATGGGGCATGTCCGCAATTACACCATCGGCGATGTCGTTGCCCGCTACAAGCAAATGAAGGGTTTCAATGTTCTCCATCCAATGGGTTGGGACGCCCTCGGTATGCCCGCAGAGACCGCGGCAATCGAGCGAGGCATCGCCCCCTCAAAATGGACCTGGCAGAACATTGCCACCATGAGAGAGCAACTCAAAACCCTAGGCTTCTCCTATGACTGGGAGAGAGAACTCGCGACCTGTGACCCCAACTACTACAAGTTCGAGCAGCGGGTCTTCATTGAAGCCTACGAGAAAGGCCTTGCCTATCGCAAAACAGCCACCATCAACTGGTGCCACACCCACGGTGTGCTGGCTAACGAGCAGGCCGAGGGTGGTATCTGTTGGCGCTGTGGCGGTGAAGTCGCTCTCAGGGAGATGCCCGCCTGGTACCTGCGCATTACCGACTATGCCGATGAACTCCTCGATGGCCTCGAAACCTTGCGTGACGGTTGGCCCGACTATGTCATCCGCCAGCAGCAGAATTGGATCGGCCGCAGCTACGGAGCCGCCGTCGCCTTTCCCGTTGCAGGCAGCGACCAGCCCCTGGAGATATTCACCACCAGACCAGATACCCTCTACGGGGTCACTTTCATGTGTCTGGCCCCGGAGCACCCTCGGGTGCTCGAGCTCACCACGCCAGATAACCTTGAGGCCGTTGCCGACTTCATCGAGAGAGCCCGCAAACTCGGTGCCGAGCGCTCTGTCGCAGCGGCCACGCTAAAGGAGGGCGTCTTTACCGGCCAATATGCCATCAACCCCCTCACCGGCAGCCAGGTGCCAATCTACGTGGCCAACTTCGTGCTCATGGAGTATGGCACCGGCGCAATCATGGCAGTCCCCGCCCACGACCAGCGCGACTTCGAATTTGCGCAGACCTACGATATCCCTATCAAGATCGTCATCAATCCGCCCGATGCCGAGCTTGACCCGGCATCCATGGATTGTGCCTATGTTGATGAAGGCATCCTGGTGCGGTCCGACCCCTTCTCCGGGCAGCATAATCTGGCAGCCACCGATGCTATTATCAACCACCTGGAAGAGCAGGGCATCGGCCGACGCACCGTCCACTATCGTTTGCGTGACTGGGGCGTCTCACGGCAGCGCTACTGGGGGTGCCCCATCCCCATGATTCACTGCCCAGACTGCGGCGTCGTTCCCGTGCCCGTCGAAGATCTGCCGGTGCGATTGCCGGAAGAAGTAGTAATCGACGGCACCGGATCCCCCCTCGCCCGACTCGAGAGCTTCTACCAGGTGGACTGCCCGAAATGTGGGCTGCAGGCCCGGCGGGAGACCGATACCATGGATACCTTCGTGGAATCCTCCTGGTATCAGTTCCGCTACACGAGCCCCAACTACGACGAGGGAATCTTCCACCCCGAAGACGTGCGCTACTGGGCCCCCGTTGACCAATACATTGGGGGCGTAGAGCATGCTATTATGCATCTCCTATATGCCCGTTTTTTCACCAGGATGCTCAGAGACCTCGGCCATCTCGCGGTTGATGAGCCCTTCTCCCGACTCCTCACCCAGGGCATGGTCTGTATGGAGTTTTACTACCGGGAGGAACCAGGCCCGGGCGGCGCAATCGTCAAGCGCTACCTTTACCCCGAGGAAGTGGTTGTCCACGATGGCCGACATGTCCTGGCCGACGACCATACCGTCGATGTGACGGTGGGACCCGTCGAGAAGATGTCCAAGTCCAAAAAGAACGTCGTCGACCCGGAGCGCATTCTGGCGGAGTATGGGGCCGATACTGCGCGCCTCTTCATCATGTCCGATTC
>CALGBT010000730.1 GCA_937884235.1 uncultured Pseudomonadota bacterium | reverse complement strand
CAATCAAGATCCTCTTTTCTCACTTTGTCAACCTATTTATTTTGCGACGAACCCTAAGGCCGGGCTGCTGCTTTTCACTTTGCTCTACTCCATGGTCTTTGGTGCCATTCGCCTGGCTATGTTTGTCGTTGTTCTTGAATTCGGCTCCATGATCTTCATGGCCCTCATGTTCTTCCTGCTCGGCTCCCTTGTGGACTTTATTTACATAACCGGGTTTTACTCCGTTTTCGCGGCGCGCAGCGCCAAGCGACTGGCACGGGAGGAGGCAACGTGGCGCTGGTTGTCCTAATCCTGAAGGCGATAATGTGGACGACCATCGGGGTGATGGTTGTCTACGCCACCCGTCACGCGCTCTTCACCTTGGGGCGCCTGCGTGGCCGACAGCGGCTGTACTACCAGGACATCATCGACTCCGACCTGCCCTTCGTGACAGTTCTGGTGCCCATGCACAACGAAGGGGCGGTGGCAGCAGACATTCTTGCGGCGCTAGCCGATACCATCTATCCCAGTGAGCTCTTCGAGGTGATCCCCATCAATGATCACAGCGATGACAACACGGGGGAAGTGCTCGACGAATATGCCGAACTGTACTCGTTCATTCGTCCGCTGCATCGCACCGAGGGGCCCCGGGGCAAACCTCCCGCCCTCAACGAAGCCATGCGGCTGGCCCGAGGTGAGATCATTGTGGTCTTCGACGCTGACTACCTCCCGGCGCGGGGTCTGATTCGCGACCTGGCGGTTTGCTTCAAGGACCCGGAAATCGGCGGCGTAATGGGACGCGTCATCCCCATGAATACGCCTCGAAATCTGCTGACCCGTCTCCTCGACATGGAGCGTTCCGGGGGCTACCAGGTGGATCAGCAGGCCCGCTACAACTTCGGCCTGGTGCCTCAATACGGGGGCACCGTGGGCGGCTTCCGCAAGGATGTGGTGCTCTCGCTGGGGGGCTTCCATCCCCACATCCTCACCGAGGATACTGAGTTGACCTTCAATCTCTTCGTGCGCGGCTGGAAGGTCATTTACGCCAACCGACTGGAGTGTTACGAGGAGTCGCCCGAGGAGTGGCGTGTGCGGGCCCGCCAGATTCGGCGCTGGGCCATGGGGCATACGCAGACCATGCTCGGCTACATGCGCAAGGTCTTCACCTCGCCCTTCCTTAACTTCAAAGAGAAGATGGACGGTGCGTTGCTGCTCTTCGTTTACATGGTCCCCATTGTGCAGTTGATTGGCATCCTGGATGGCGTGGCGCTCTTTTTCCTGGGGGAAATGACGCTTCGGGAGGGCATCCTCTTTTTGCTCTTCGTGGTTGTCTACAACACCTTCGGCAACCTGGCCCCTTTCTACCAGATTGCTGCAGGGTCGTTGCTCGACGGGGGGCAGGACCGCATCAAGTTGCTGCCTTTCTTCCTTTTCAACTACGTGTTCAACATGTGGACCATCAGCGGTGGGGTGGCGTCGGCCATCGTTCACCGCTTCACTGGTCGGTGGGTAGACTGGCGGAAGACCCGGCGCTACCGCAAGGATCGCCCCTCCTTCCAGATTCAGCGGGATGAAAGACGCAAGACTCCCAGGGATAGCGGCGGCGGACCCGATGCGGGACCGGAGCTAGAGAGATGAGTGACGTCCGAGGAAGAAGATGAGTGAACAGGCTATCGTTATACTGGCTCTTGCGCTCTTGTTCATGGTGCTCATGTTCCTCCCCTTCCTTCCGGGCGTGGTTGAGCTCTTTCATCCACGCGACGACAAGCCGCTGGTGATCAAGCTGGCGCACGCCAAGGAGGCGCGCTACTTCGGCCAATCGTTCAGGACGAGGATGGAAGTAGCCCTGCCTGAGCCCACGCCGGGCCAGCATCAGGTACTCCTTTCGAAGGCCGAGCTGGTAACCGTGACGGATGACTTGAACATGGGGCCGAGCCAGGGGCTGCCGACCATAACATGGGTGCGAGGCAACCTGACGCTGGGCGCGGCATGCAACATCCTCCAGGAGGTACTGATTGAAGGCCACGCCCGACTGGCAGCCGACGTTTCTATTCGAGCCGTGGCGTGCAACAGTGACTTCTCTGCCGGCCCCAACCTGACAATCATGCGTTGGCTAGACGTGGATGGAGATGCCCGCATCGGCGCCAGCTCCTCCCTCGGTCAGTCGTGCACGACGGGGGGACGCCTGGAGCTTCATCCGGGAACCACCTTCCAGCATCTCTTCGGGGCCCCGGTGTGCGTGGGGGACTTCGGCGGGGCGTCGCCACTCATCGGACTGCGGGAGCAGACCCCACGACCGCCCGACATGAACATCCGTAAGATCACCGACGTTGCGTACCGCACCCGCTCTTTTGTTCTGGCTGATGGGGAGGTGGCCGACTTCGATGTCATTTCCACCCACAACGTCATTATTGGCGAGAATGCCCAGGTGCTGGGCAGCATCAAGGCCCGGGGACCCGTGATCATCAAGACCGGGGCCATCGTCACTGGCAGTGTCTTCAGTGAATCGAACATCACCCTGGAAATGGATAGTCGGGTACTCAAGAATGTCTTCTCCCAGGAACGCATTGAGTTGATGGGCGGGGCCATCGTCGGGCAACCGTTGGCAGTCTGCTCCGTCGTGGCTCGAGACTGCCTTACGCTGCATGCCATGAGCGCGGTCTTTGGTTACCTCTGTACCGACGGAGAGGGGGTCATCTCGCTATGAAACAGCTCGTTTGGTTCATCATCTTCGGGGCCATTCTGCTCTACTCGGCGGTCCAGGTCTACCTTGACTCTCAGAAGAACCCACTGGACATGGTACCCGTTATCCTGGTGGATGGCCTCGACGAACCCTCTGGCGCACCCGAGGTGGCGGCCTATGAAAGCGTCCTGGAAGAGGAGGGAGTGGCCTTCCAACGAATGACCGCCGACGAAGTCCAGAAGCTATCCCCGACACTGGCGGCGCAGACCCGGCCAGCACTGATCTTCCCTGACCAGGCCAGCCGCATGATGCGCCGCAATTTCGTCCAGTGGTTGCTCACCTATCTCGAAGCGGGCGGTTCGGTTCTCTTTGTCTATGATAGCGGCAGCCAGCGCCCTGATGGAGCTTATTACAAGACGGCCCTGTGGGAACCGCTGGCGGGGGTCGAATACTTCAACTATTATGAGCAGAAGGGTGATTGTGTAACCCATGGCACACTCCGGGTCACCGACGAACCGGAAGCCAGGCTTCTGGCCTGGCCGGAAGGCAAGCTTGATGCTCAAGGGCATATCACCAGCTACAAATATGGTCGGTTGAACTACCCCACCTCGGTGGCCCGAGTAACGGGACCCGATGTCACGGTGCTGATGGAGACGGTGGCGGAAGACCAGGCCGTCTTCCCGGCGCTGACATTGCGGGCGGTCAAACAAGGCGAGGTTATGTGGGTCAACCTCCCCCTGGGCTTCCTCAAGGGGGATTCGGATGACCTGGTGATGCGCACCATTTTGCGGGCCTTCCTCTTCGATAGAGTTCAGGTACCTCATCTGGTCAACACCCCTGATGCCAAGGGTGGTCTCGTTATCAACTGGCACATCGATTCCAACATCGAGTGGGACAATCTGGCCCGATTCATGGATGAGGGCTTCCTGCGGGAAAGCCTGCCATGCTCCATGCACATCACCGCCGGCGACTTCTGCGACGCACCCGGCGACGACATGGGCTTTGACGCTTGCGGCAGAGGGCGCGCACTGACCGAGAAACTGCTCACCTATGGAGAACTGGGGTCCCACGGTGGCTGGGGCCACAACTGGTTCGCAGCAAGGGCTGACGGCGAGAAACATGAGGACTTCAGCGCCGAGGACATCCGCAAGTACATCGACATGAATAACCGATGTGTGGCGGAGGTAGCCGGCTACCCGGTGCGAGAGTACGCAGCTCCCAACGGCCTCCATCCCCAGCCCCTGACAACGCAGATTCTGGAAGAGATGGGGATTGGCTCTTACTACTACCCGGGTGATGCCGGTTCCGGCCCGAACCGTACTTTCCTGCGCGGCAAGATGGTCTCCTCGAAGTTGATTGCCTTTCCGGTGATGCCCTATCGTACCATGGCCTCCCTCTACGAACTTTACGTCGAACTCATTCCCGATGCTGTGGTGGAAGCGTGGCTCAAGGGTCTCGTCGACTACATCGTGGAACAGCGAGTGGTGCGGTTGTGGTATTCGCACCCCTATGACGTACCTCGCTATCCCGTAGCGGTCAAGGGCTTCCTGGACTATGCCGAGCAGGCGCAGGAAGAGGGCCGCATCAACGTTCGCCCCATGAGCTTCTTCGCAGATTTCCTGAAACGATTCCTGGCCGTCAAGCAGACCTACGGGTGGAGTGACAATGGGTTGGTTGTTGCCCAAATCAACTCCGACGAAGGACTGCGCGAAATCTGTCTAGCCGTGCCCAAACGACGCTACCTGGCACCAGCGGCCAGCGATGCTGAAGTCAGAGAGGAGGGCGTTTATTACCACGTCTGCCCGAAAGGAGATGTCGATGGCCTCGAGCTTAACCTCCAACGCCGCTAAACTATTGTTAGTGGCTTCGTTGGTGGCCTGCAGCGCGGCCCCGCATCGTCCCATCTGGAGCCATCCGGACGGGAGCTGCGCAATCGACCATCCTGCCGTTCGCATTCTCTCACTGACCGGTGCCACCTGCGACGACGGTATCTTTGTGGTTCCCTATCAGGTTAACCTGCTGGCCATGGAAGCCCTTGCCGAACCCTCAACTCATCCCTTTGTCCGTGCCTACATCCGTTGGTATCTCGACAATCTTAACGCGTCGGATCGTCATGGCCTGAGTGGTACGATTTACGATCTCGTGGTTTACGGCAACGGCGACGAGGACTGGTCTGGCAACTACGACTCGGCCGATGCCTATGCTGCCACCTTCCTGAGCCTGGTGACCCGCTACGTGGAGGCCACCAAGGACCGCGAGTTGGCACTGGAAATAAACCCGACGCTGGAGGATATCGCTTACGTTATTCTCACTCTCCAAGCGTCGGAGGACGGCTTGACCTGGGTCTGGCCCAAGCATGACTCCAAATACCTGATGGACAATTGCGAGACCTACGCCGGACTCATGGACTATGACCACCTGAGGCGGGAATTCATGGGCAAAACCGACTCCGAGTACAAGGACGTTGCCCTGGCTATTCGCGATGGCATCAAGGAGAACCTTTTCGACTTGGAACGACTCAACTTCTACTTTGGCATCGACCGGGACCTGACGCCGTACCGCTCAAACTGGCACACCCGCTACCCAGATGCCTTGGCCCAGCTCTTTCCCATCGTCTACGGCGTGGTCGAGGCCAGGTCACCGCTGGCGCGCCATCTCTGGCAAGAGTTTTCGCTGCGGCACGGTGTGCAAAACATGGAGTCTGAGGAGCAACGGATGATCGTCCGGAAGGCCCACGCCCTGGTCATGGGTAAACGCACCATCAGCAAGGGGGCGAAGCAGTGAAAACAACAGGAACAGCATTGCTGATGCTCTGGTGCCTGGCAAGCGCAACGGCGATGGCCGGCGAGGCAGAGAACGACTGGCGCTATCGCTTCTCGGGGGGCACGGCCGTTGAGCATTTCACCAACGACTATGGTACCTGGGGGGGGCTTGACCTGTCGCTTTACCTGAGGGGCTCCAAGAGCACGACCTACTTCGTCAATACATCGCTCTGGGAGCGCAATGATGGGTTAGGCGCCATCGGCAGCATCGGTGCCTGGCTTGATATTGCCGAACCACTCTACACATACACCGCACTGAGCATGGGCTCGGAGTCCGTCCACAACCCCCTCTTTCGGTTTGACCACGAGTTCAATTTCAAGTTGGGGCAGGCCCGACGTTTCGTCGCCACGGCCGGCGTGACCATCGTCCGCTATCACGACGATCACTACGACCTGATGCCCTTTCCCGGACTCACGGTCTACCTCGACAACTGGGTCCTTGGTTATCGGCTGCAGATAAACATCTCCAACCCCGGAGAAGTGATCTCGCTGTCCCATCGGGGATGGGTGGAGTTCGGCAGGGAAGGGCATCATGTCACGACCCTCACCGGGCTCTTTGGGAAAGCAGCATACCTCGACGTTGACCCGGCGGGCCGCTCTGAAGTCAGCAACCAGTCCTTCTATGCTGCTCTCCGTCACACCAACTGGATCGGAGATAGCTGGGGGCTCTATGGTGAGGTCAACTTCCTGACTCTCAGCGACCAGTACCAGAAGGTGGGCGGCATCCTCGGAGCATTCATCGAATGGGGCCAGGTCACCAGCGCCATGAGGAGGCAATCATGGCAAAGGTAGAAGGTATGTTGAACCGCCGCGATGTTCGCAGAGCCGCCCTGCTCATAGGACTGTTGGCGCTGCTGCCCTACCCGGCCTATGCCAATCTGCCGCAGCAGGTCGGCCATACAGCCGAATCATGGCTGTTCAGTTTCCCCGCTATTCTGTGGACGCTGCGAGGTCTGGCCGGCCTGTTCGGTGTGTTTCTTCTAGTTGCCGGTTTCCGCGTCTTCACAAGATTGGTTACTATCCTGGGAGCGGCCTTCCTGGCTCTGCTGGGTTACGATCTTGGCCTCACGTTCTTTGACGTGGGCTGGCCTCTTGCCATCATCGGTGGCATTGGCGGAGCCACCCTGGCCTACACCTCTCATCGTGCCTGTTTCTGCCTGGTGGGAGCTTTCCCGGGATATGTGCTCGGCATGTATTGGACCGGCCACCTCATCGGCGGCATCGGCGGGGCCCTGATTACTGGTTTCTTCACCGTCGTCTTCTTCAATTTCGGCATCGTCGTGGCCACATCCCTGCTGGGAGCCTTGCTCCTCTCTCTGGCCATCACCGGCCATCTTGAGATGTGGGTCATTGTCTACCCGACTCTCATGGGCATCGTTATCCAGGGAACAACGTTCCCCGAGAACATAGTGGCCAGCAATGCACCGCCATTCGTCATGCCCTGGCGGCACTCACAGTTTGACCAGACAAGGGTCAGCGAACCTGCTGGAGACGACTGGATAAATCAAATTGAAGACAATGTAAGGTGGAGTAATGAAGAAGCTGACCTGCTTGATGATGACTCTTGGATGCGTGATTAGTCTTGGTAGCCTGGCTGCTGAGGAGCGGCCGGCAACCCCGAAAGTCACTACAGTCAAGCCTCCCGAAAGGCTCTATGTCTACCGCGATGCGGAGTCTGTGGAGAATCAATTCCACCCCTCGGGGTCCATGGGTGATGCCTACTTCCTGAAGATTGACCCGGAGTGGCCGGCCGCCACCTACGAAGGTGAGACCTGTGTCCGCCTGGAATACAAGCCACAAAAGGAGCAGCCGGCCGAGTACGTGACCAAGTATCGCATCGAGGTCAAGAGTCTTGACCCCTGCGTGGCTGAAGAGCGCCACCACTACGAAGGCCACCACCTCAACTACGCCGGACTCTGCTGGCAGCACCCTGAGGGCAACTGGGGGGACAAGGATTCGGGGATGAACCTGACGGGGTACAACAAGCTGGTCTTCCACGCTCGAGGCCAGGAGGGCCTGGAGATGGTAGAGCGAGTCAAGGTTGGCAACAAAGCCCCCGAGTGTCCCGATATTTTTCCCGATTCACTGGAGATAGAGCGTTTGATGATTCCACTCTCCACCGAGTGGACGGAGCACAGCATCAATCTGGCCGGCTTCAACATGACACGGGTTGCCAATGGCTTCTGTATCTTCTTCGGACCGGAGTTCTCCCCCGAGGTCGGGGTACTATTCCTTGATGACATCTACTTCACCTACGACCCGACCCTGAAACCACCGTCCAACGAGCTTACTTATCCTCTGGCCGTGTATGACGACTTGTACACTCCCGTGCGAAGATTTGCGGGAGCCGGCTCCATGGGTGATGAGGCCGGACTCAGCTTCGACCTCAACGTCAAGGAACAATGCCAGGAAGGACGGTCCTGCGCCCGTTTCAGCTATTCCCCCAGCCAATCCCCCAAGGAACCCTGGGCGGGCTTCCAGTTCCAGATATCAGAGGAGCATTGGGGGACCCGGGACGAGACCTACGACTTGAACAAGGCCGGCCACCTCACCTTCTGGGCCCGTGGTGAGAAAGGTGGAGAGCGCATCGACGAGTTCAGGGTCGGATGCCTCAAGGGCAAGTTCCCTGACTCCGTCTGCGCCGGCATCGGCCCAGTGAAACTGACCAAGACCTGGAAAAAGTACGTCATCGATTTGCAGGGGTTTGATCTGGCGCGGGTGGCTGGTGGATTCTCCTGGTCAACCGATGGTTCGGCCAACCCCGGCGGGGTGACCTTCTTCCTGGACGCAATTCAGTTTGAGCAGGCCGCCAAACGATAAGCTGGCATCTTGCGGAGCATGCGAACGGTCTGGCTTCCTACTGTTCCGGCCCGTCCGCCTGGCGAATGTCGTAGGCAGTCATGGTCTCGTGGTGCCGAACATAGAGGACTCCGTCCGAGAGCGCCGGGTAGGAAATATGGTGCCCGAACCCAAAGTTGACCTGGAAGCTGCCGGCAATGTTCATGGTGCCGCCGTCAACTTCTACCAACACCACCGTGCCCTTGTCACCGTAGGCAATGATCAGGCCGTCGGCGATAATGAGCGGAGCCTTGCCAATCTCCTTGAAGGCGAGTTCGCCGACGACTTCGCCAGTGGCCCAATCAACCGCCACCAAGGCCACTTGCGGGTCCTTCTGGTCCGATTCTACCGGCCTCCGGTCAAAGGAGGTCACACCGTAAAGCGTATCCTTCCAGCAGGCCGCTCCACCATAGTGAACACCGAAGAGCGGCTGGCCCCAAACAGTTTCCCGCTGCATGGTCGTGGGGTCCAGCCGCACCATGCGAGAGCCCACTCTGGTCCCCAGTTCAAAATCAATCAACGTCCTGACCAACTCCCCATCCCGATAGATTGGTGGCGATGCGAAGGTGCGCTGCGGCCCGTCCCCCCAGGGGGGCTTGGTTAACTCCGGAATGCTATCGAGCCACAGCAACTCCCCGGTTTGCGCGTCGATGGCAACCAGACCCTGCTGCACCATACCGGCCACGAGTTGCCGGTCTCCAACCCGCAGTGAAATGAGTGCCCCGTACGCATTCTGGGAGGAATCCCCGGGTGTAGCCCAGACCAGTTGCCCGGTCATGGTGGAGTAGGCAACGGCCAATCTACTCTCCGAACCCACCAGCGCAATCACCTTGTCGTCGAGGACGAGGGGGGCATCTGCGTAGCCGTCCCTGGGTATCGCAGACTTCTCTTCACCAAAAAGGTCCTGCTGCCAGAGTCTCTCACCCGACTCTGCGTCCAGTGCACTGAGAGAGCCGTGACCACTGGCCACAAAAAGCTTGCCGGCGTCAACTGTAGGCGTCTGCCTTGCACCCCGGCCGAAGCCGCCACGCCATTCGGGACCGTAGGGTATCTGCCACTGCGCCCGGCCATCAAGGTCGAGGGCAGTCACCCGACCTTCAGTACCATGCATGCCCATAACATAGACCCGCCCGTTGGCGATGGCCGGGTGGCCGAATCCCAGACCGAGCAATTCGGCTCTCCAGAGGATCGGAGGGCCACCAGTTGTCCAGGTGCGCAAGAGTCCCACTTCCGGCGAAACGGCGTTGCGACCGGGTCCCCGAAACTGCGGCCAATCGCTCCCGGCGGACTGGTATTCCGGACTGGTCCTCACGCGACGCAACGGTCGACAACGAGACTCCCGGCAGGCTGTCCCCACCGCACATTCATCACTGTAGGAGCACTCATCGAACATCTTGAGACTGGCCACAGGACGTCGGCACCGGCCAAATCGACAGTGCCAGCCAGAGACGCAGTCGTCGGGGGAGGAGCAATGCCCTGGGGGCAGTTCCTCATCCGCCAGCAACTCGGAGGAACCGGGTGCAAGTTGTAGATTGGAAACCGGCCGGCCTTCAGAATCTTCCTTGCCATCACCCACATCGCCAAGGAAGCGGTAGGCTGCCATGGCGATGACCACGGCAGCTCCAATAATTAATGGAAGGAGAATCTCGATTCGACGGTTCATCGTACTGACCCGGATTATGACAGCAAGCTCGAAATGGGCTCAGGACACCCGCAACAGCACTTGCCAACCTACACTACGAGACGACGGACAGTCAACGGTGCAGTTGGCGTGCAGGAGGCGGCTAGCGGGTGGGCCACTGTCCATTCCAGGGCGGTGTGGACGGGGCTCGGTATCGCCGATTTCCTCGCTGAGGGGCTCCCCTCGTCGCCAGAGTGGAACCCGGCTTACTTCCCGCCACCGCACGCGAAAGGCTTCCGTTCCAGGGTAGGGATTCCCTGGTCCAGTAAATCCATAATCTCTTGCGGGCGGTTTTTCACCCAGGTGCGTAGCTCGGCGAGTTCGGCCTCATAGGCATCATCGTTCTGGGCGGTGCGCACCAGGGCGGCGTAGGTATCGATGCTGGCAAGAATGGCTTGCTCGTTCCAGACCTCGTCCATGAGACGGGCCAGTTCGTCTTCCATCTGCTTGGCCACTTCAGGAACCTGGGCGAGTCGCCCCGGCACCAGCGCGGTCAGGTAGTACTCCAAACTGGGCGCGCCATCTTCTTTAGATTCCATCATGAAGGTCTTGTCCACTCCCCAATGGAGGAAGACGGCACGGTTGTCGTCCGTAGGATCGAAGTAAACATAGAAGTTATTGGTGTCGCCGGAATAGCCATCGGAGTGCTTCACCAGCACCTCCAACGCCCAGAAAGTGACAAACCGTTCGATGTTCAACAAGGGCGACAGTGCGGCGACGAGTTCGTCGTCTGGCTTCTGCAAGGCCAGGGCCAGGTCCAGCAGTGGTTGGCGGGTCTTGTCGCTGCTATCGGTTTTGACCTCCCAGCGCGGCAGCACTTCTTCAATCAGGTCGGCCATGGTGCCCTCATAGAGAGACCCACTGGCGTCGCCAAAGGCCCTTTCCAGGAACCGCTTCTTGAT
>CALGBT010000729.1 GCA_937884235.1 uncultured Pseudomonadota bacterium | reverse complement strand
GCGTAGACCACTGACAGAGCAACCAAGAAGGTCATTGCAGTCCAACGCCACATCCACTCGCCTTGCCTCATCTCACCCTCCCCTTCGACTCCTTCGCACTCGGTACGTTGTACCTTTGCAATTGAACGTACACAAGTCATAATGAACCCAAGAGGCCAACCGAACCTTCAGTTTCTGGCCGGGCAGGTCCCTTGAAATCCGCGGCAGGACCACCATATTCCTGACGTGATCCTATAGCGGGAGGTGGAGCGATGCCTATTGCCAGAAACGAAGAACGGGTGAATGTGGCACTGGTTGGTGCCGGCATCATGAGCGCGACCCTTGGTGCTCTATTTCGGGAGCTGATGCCCGACTTGACGATTTCAGTCTTCGAGCGATTGCACAAACCTGCCTACGAGAGCACGCAGGCGATGAACAATGCGGGCACCGGGCATGCGGGCAACTGCGAATTGAACTACACCCCACAGCTGAGTGACGGCACCATCAATATCACCAAGGCTCTGTCCATCAACGCCGCCTTCGAGGTTTCTCTCCAGTTCTGGTCTCACATGGTCGAAACGGGGAAGATTACGGACCCCTCGACCTTCGTCCACAGGGTTCCCCACGATGCCTTTGTCTGGGGAGATGCCGATGCCGATTTCTTGCGCGCCCGGCACCGGATCCTGAGTGGCCATCCCATGTTCACGGAAATGACCTTGACTGAGGACCGCTCCGAACTCAGCGACATGATGCCGCTGGTTATGCGGAACCGCCCGGTGGGCCCCCGGGTTGCGGCAACTCGCGTGGAGCGTGGCTCCGACGTAGACTTCGGCCGCCTCACTGAGGCCCTCTTCGCAGCCGTCGCCGCTGAAGAGGGCTCGGCTATGCATTTGCGCCATGAAGTCAGGGGCATTCGCCGACATTCGGCCGGTGGCTGGCAACTGGAGGTGGAAGACCTTGCCGAAGGTGGCGAGCGCACAGTTCACGCCGACTTCGTCTTTTTGGGAGCTGGGGGTGGTGCACTTCCCCTGCTCCAGAAGTCGGGGATCCCCGAGGGCCGTGGCTATGGCGGCTTTCCGGTGAGCGGCCAATGGCTGGTTTGCAACAATCCTGCACTGGTTGCTGAGCATCACTCCAAGGTTTACGGCAAGGCTGCTTTGGGAGCCCCCCCCATGTCCATGCCGCACCTGGACACTCGCTTCTGGCGGGGCCAGCCGGCCCTTCTCTTTGGTCCCTTTGCCGGTTTCACCACTAAATATCTGATGCAGGGTTCCAGCCTTGATCTCTTCAAATCGTTGCGCTCACACAATCTGGGGCCCATGTTGGCAGTGGCCAGAGACAACTGGGATTTGACCCGATATCTCATCGGGCAGGCGCTGCAATCCCAGGAGAGTCGCATGGCGACGTTGCGGGAGTACATGCCGACAGCCAAGGACGAGAATTGGCGACTTGCTGCGGCGGGGCAGCGGGTGCAGATCATCAAGCGCGACCCGCGGCGTACCGGGCGGCTGGAGTTCGGCACCGAGATGGTGGTATCGGCGGACGGTTCCCTGGCGGCGCTCCTGGGGGCGTCCCCAGGGGCCTCCACTGCTGCGCAGACTATGATTGAGCTTTTGCAGCGCTGCTTCCCGGAGCGCACTGCAGGGCCCGACTTCCACGCCAGGGTCAAAGCTGTGATCCCGTCCCACGGTCACGACCTGACCCGTGACGCCAAGGTCCTGCACTTCGTGCGTGAGCATGTTGATTCTGTGCTGGGTCTGGCGGCGCCAGCCAGCAGCGATCGCCCGACAGCATCGGCACAGTCCCCTACCCTCGGGGCTACCGGTGGGAGCGCAGGTTGAGACGCGAGCGGAGAACAACCGTCCCCCCATACATGAACCACGAGCGAAGGTGTCTGCCATGACAACGATGGAACCGAAAGACCCGACCTTGACCCTGGAGGTCATCTCCCCCTATGACGGTGCTTTGATTCGCACCATCCCGCTGAACGACGAAGTGGACGTTGAGCGGATGGTAAAGACGGCAGCCCGCCTGCACCAAGACCGGGACGGTTGGCTGGATGCAGGTCGGCGCATGGCCATTCTGCTGAAGACCGCCGACCTGGTTGCCCTGGAAGCTGAGAGATTCGCGCAGCTCATTGCCAAGGAGGGTGGCAAACCCCTCGTCGATGCCCGCATCGAGGTGGTGCGTGCCATCGACGGAATTCGACTGGCGGTGAAGGAACTCTCCCATGTCATGAGGGGGGAGGAGATTCCCATGGGCCACACCGCTGCCACCCGGGGGCGCATCGCTTACACCACCATGGAGCCCGTTGGCATCGTCGTCGCGGTGAGTGCCTTCAACCACCCGCTGAATCTCATCGTTCACCAGGTCATTCCCGCCATTGCGGTGGGCTGCCCGGTAATCGTCAAACCCGCCTCGTCCACACCGCTTAACTGCCTCAGGCTATGCGAACTGTTGGCTGATGCTGGCCTCCCCGAGGGTTGGTGCCAGCCCGTGGTCTGCGGCAATGACATCACCGAGAAGCTCATCTCCGACCCCCGCCTCGCGTTTCTCTCTTTCATCGGCTCGGCCCGGGTCGGTTGGTGGATGCGAAGCAAGCTGGCTCCTGGAGTTCGCTGTGCGCTGGAACACGGCGGCGTGGCCCCGGTAATCGTCGACGAAACCGCGGACCTCGACAAAGCGGTACCCGCGCTGCTCAAGGGTGGCTTCTATCATGCGGGGCAGGTTTGCGTCTCGGTTCAGCGCATCTACGTTGCCCAATCCATCGCCCGGGAACTCGCAGCGCGTCTGGCCGCCGGGGCGCAACAGTTGAAGGTTGGTGATGCCAGCCGCGAAGAGACTCAGATCGGGCCGCTGATCCATCCTGGGGAGGTGGTGCGCGTGCATGAGTGGGTAGACGCAGCAGTTCAGGGGGGCGCAGAATTGCTCTGCGGCGGGGAGATTCTCTCGGAAACTACATACGCCGCAACGGTTCTCTACGACCCGCCCAGCGATGCCCGAGTATCAACTGACGAAGTCTTCGGGCCGGTTGTCTGTGTCTATCCTTACCAGGACCGGCTTGAGGCCATCGAGCGGGCCAATGGGCTGGACGTCGCGTTCCAGGCTGCCGTCTTCACCCGGGACCTGGAGACCGCACTGGACACTGTAAAGCGCCTCGATGCCTCGGCGGTGATGGTTAACGACCACACAGCTTTTCGGGCCGACTGGATGCCATTTGGCGGGCGCCGCGCCTCCGGCTACGGTGTGGGTGGGATTGGCTACACCATGCGAGACATGCTGCAAGGGAAGATGACGGTTGTGAACCTCACCCCCTAGCTCGGCCCGGAACTGGCAATGGTAACGCCGCAACCATCCGGTCAGAAATGTCTTGTACTATTCGGCCATCCTTTTTACGCTTTCTATCCGAAGAGTTGCTAGACAAAGTAGGCCAGACCATCAAGATTCAGCGGGAATCCCGCCGGCCAGTGGAGGAGCTAGATGTGCATACGTGTTTTGCTGGTTGAAGACGAACCCAGCAACGCCGAACT
>CALGBT010000728.1 GCA_937884235.1 uncultured Pseudomonadota bacterium | reverse complement strand
ATCGACGTGATTCATCGGCCAGCCGTAGTCCGCGGCCATCTGCTCGACCTGGGCCAACGTCTCTCCAGAGCTATGTGACGGACAGGACAATGACTGTGATGGGCTCGTGGACGAAGAGCAGACCTATATGGACCTGCCCGTAGGCGAATCCTGCAAGGGAATAGGCCAGTGCGGCATTGGTACCGTGGAGTGCAACAAGGAAACAAAAACCGCGGTCTGCTCCGCCAACGGCGATGGCTCAAGTTCACAGGCGGCGCCGGAATCGTGCGACCAACTGGACAACGATTGCGACGGAGAGATTGACGAAGGCCTTGTGGAGCAACCGGCCTGTGTGCTTCCGGGCGTTTGTCAGGACGTGGCCGCCCCGGCTACGTGTGCCTTAGGTGAGTGGGTCTGCGATTTCGGCTTCGTGCCAGACTGGGAGGCTGAAGAGACGACCTGCGATGGCCTTGACAATGATTGTGATGGGTATGTTGACGAGAAGTCAGCCAAGGAGTTTGTGGGCGGGGAGATTGACATCTGGCCCGGCGTGCCTGCGGCCCGGACAGGAGCCGCCAACGCGGTTCTCCCTGAGCAGGCGCGAGCGTGGGTTTCGGGGGGCCGGGCGCATGCATTTCCGTGGCCAGGCGAGGAGCTTTGCCTGGACGACCTCTGGCAGTACGATTATCTTTCTGGCATGTGGCATGAAGTGCCCCTGACCAATCTGCCCGGGCGGTCCGACCACGCCATGACCTGGCTGGCCGATACCGATGAGTTGTTGATCATCGGGGGCCGGTGCGCTGAGAAGGGCACCGCCGACGGGTGGCGCATCGACCCTCAGACCGGTGTGGCAACTCCTGTTCCGCTCCTCGATGAGGTGGCGGATCGCTACGGCCATGTGCTGCTCGCCGATGAAGCGGGTGGCACCACCCTGATTTGTGGCGGCCTGACGGCCGGCGGAGAGCCGGCCTCATGGCTCTCCCTTGATGAGGATCTGGCCCCTGTCGGGTCCCTTGAGGGTGCACCGGCCGTTTCGTTCCCGTCCCATTGCGTTGACCATGAGGGCGGAGTCTTCTGGCTCTTTGGCGGTCTTGTTGACGGTGCCCCGACTGATGAGCTTTGGATCCTCGACCCGGAGAGTTTGGTCGTAACTATTGTCTCTGCCAGTGGCGGTCCGTCGCCCCGCCGTGGTGCTTCTCTGGTTTGCGGGGAGGCGATTGTGTTGGCCGGTGGCGTCAACGCCGACGGGGAGATGCTCAGCGACGTGTGGGAGTTCAATCCGGATACCCAGAGCTGGAGTCAAGGTCCCTCTCTTCCCTCCCCTCGGAACGAATCCGTTGGGCTGATGGTGGAGGAGGAGTTCTACTTGAGCGGTGGGTTGGATGACGCTGGGCGGTGGCTCGGCAATTCCCTGCGGCTGCAGGGAGAAACCTGGATTGACCTTGCCGAGTCCGGGCCCGGTTCTCTGGCCGGGGCCGCCTCTGCCATCGACCCGGTGGGCAAGCGATTCTGTGTCGTTGGCGGGTTTGCCACCGGGGCGTTTGGCCCGGTGGCAAACTATCAACTCTGGTGTCTCCCGTTGGGCCTCAGCAAGTGGGAGGCTGTCGGGGAACCATTGGAGGAGCCGGCGATTTTCGCCACTCTCAGCTATGACCCCAACGTACACCGCTTCCTTCTCATCGGCGGGGGCGGTTTCGCCGACGGCGGCGAACCGCAGCCTTTGGCCCCCATCTGTAGATTCGATGCTTTGGACCTGACCACCGGCATCTGGGCTCCATTTGATCTTTGCTCGGACGAGAGCCACCCTGGTCCACTGGCCGCTCACGCAGCTGCGGTGCGTTGGAAGGACCTGAGCCTCTGGGTCTACGGCGGACTGGGCGGCGATGGCCTGAGCAATCGACTCTGGCGTTACGGTCTGGACACCGGGTTGTGGCAAGAGAAGCTGCCCGCAGCGGGCGATTCCTTGCCTGGTCGATATGGACACAACATGTTTATGCGCGAGGAGCTGGGGGAACTCCTGGTCATGGGCAGCGCCAGTAGCTCTGGTGCGGCTTTTCGCATTGACCTTGCTACCGTTGAGGTATCCTCGCCAATCTCAGTGCCGGGTTGGTTTGATTTCGGCTTTGCTCCAGCTCTGCGCGACGGCGCCGGGGAGGTTTCTTTGCTGATCCATGCCAATGGTCAGCAGGCCACTCAGATCTCCTTGGAGGGGGGCCTCCTGGTTGACGGCGGAGTGATGGCCATGACTACGCCCATTTCCGGCGCCGCCCATGCCGCTAGCGCCTTTGACCGGTGGCGACGAACAGGCCTGGTATATGGGGGGCTGGACGTCAACGGATTGAGCCGCGGCGAGTTGGTGGAAATCAGGATGGTTTGCGATTAAGCGTCCGGCACGGATTGGCTGCCGCAGCCAGCAGGGTGGGGTACGCTTCGCAGGGTGTCCAGCAGACCGGGCAGCGGCGCCCGGCAATCATCGTTCTGGCCTCGTGGGCCGCAGCACTCGTCAGCCACGGTGCCAGATTCGGGTTCGCGGCATCAATTCTGCCCACCGGCGAATCCCATATGTGGCAAGGCTGAACCAGTCCGTTGGGTGCCAGGAAGAATGATGTGCGCAAAGCCTGGCAGAGCGGAGTCGCACGCTCCTTGGTCGCTCGCCTCGCAACCATCTGGTAGGCCCATTCCAGCAATGCAAAAGGCGAGTGCGGGAGGCCTCTCCAGCGCATGGCACGAGTGAGCGCGGCCCCCAGCTGTGCGGCGGTGGGCAGTTCTTGCTCCTGGTTGCTGAAGTAGTGGCCAGAGCGTTGCATGACGTTGACGTGAAATTCGTGGGGGGAGATGTCCGGGCAGCGGGCTTTGATAGCCTCTACTATGCTCTGGGGGTAACTGTCGACGTTTTCCGGCACCAGAGTCGTTCCCAGAAACACATCAATTCCCCTCTCTGCCCTCAGCGCGAGGAAGGTCTCCATAGCTCTGTCCCAGGCCCCCGGTACGCCCCGCAGGCGGTCGTGCAGCGCGGGGGGACCGTCGATGCTCACGGTGACGACGGTGCGAATGCCCCGACCGCTCATGGTCCGTGCCAGCTTAAGTGCCTCCTCCGGACGCTGACCAGCGGTAGGAAAATGGAAGAGTGCCAGGGACGGCAGCCTGCGCGCCAGGCCTACACATAGTTCCTCGTAGTCGGGGCGCAGAAAGAGCTCCCCCCCCGTGACATCTACCCACGCAATACCCGGCAACCGGGCCAGAGCTTCCACCAGGACTGCTGCGGGGAGTTCCTCAGCCTGGCGGCGCCAGATGCCGCAGAAAGAACAATGACAATCGCAACGATACGTGGCGCACACCACGGCCTTGTAGGGACCACTGCCCAGGTATGCGTTGCCGGCAATTCTGGCGGCCAGCAGGAATGCCCGGCGGGGAGACATGCCCAGCAGCCTCACAGCGGCGTACCAGTGCGAGTCAGCAGCCGACGTCCCATGAGTAGACCGTCGCATTGGGCCGCCTGGAATGTGCGCAGGGCGTCGCCGAGGTCGTGT
>CALGBT010000727.1 GCA_937884235.1 uncultured Pseudomonadota bacterium | reverse complement strand
GTGAAGTAATAGCTGAGCGTATTCGCGACAAGATGGGAGCGTCGCGGCGGCGGGGCAAATACCTCGGGGGAGTGCCGCCCCTGGGCTACGACGTGGACCGCCCCAACAAGCGCTTGGTTGTCAACGATGAGGAGTCGGTGCTGGTCCGGTACGTCTTCCGCCGGTATCTCCAACTCGGCTCCACCGTCGCCCTGGTGAAAGAGCTGGCGGCTGAGGGGCGACGGACCAAGGCATGGGTTACGCAGAAGGGGAAGAAACGGCCCGGCCGGCTCTGGAACAAGGCCCACATCTACCGGCTGTTGGGCAACCCGTTGTACCTCGGCAAAGTATCCCACCACGGGGAGATCTTCGAAGGGGAGCACGAGGGCATCATCGAGCAGGCGCTGTGGGACGAAGTGCAGGAGAAGCTGAAGGAGAACCACCGCGCTCGCGGCAACGAAAGCCGCTCCGAGACGCCGGCGCTGCTCAAGGGGATCCTGCGGTGCGGCAGTTGCGGCGCGAGCATGGGAGTGACGTTCACGAAGCGGCACGGACGGATGTATCGCTACTACCTGTGCCACCAGGCCAACCGGCAGGGCTATCACGCCTGCCCGGTCAAGACGGTCGCCGCAGGCATTATCGAGGGCGCGGTGATGGGGCTCTTGAAGGACGTCTTCCGGTCGCCGGAGATGGTGGCCCGGACGCTCCAGGCGGTCCAGGCCCGGGAAGCGGAGGAGAAAGCCCGGCTGGAAGCGGACAAGCAGCGGATCGAGGGCGAACTCGCCCAGGTGCGGGCCGCGGCGATCCCGTTGGTGGAGAATCTCAAGCAGGGCAAGAGCGCATTCGTGAGAGAGGAACTGGATGGGCTGGAGGCCCGCCGGGCGGAGCTCGAATGCGAGCTGGCCTCGGTCGCTGCCGAACTCTCGCAGTTCCTCCAGGATCCGGTATCCCGGAGGGATCTGGTCGCGGAACTGGCCACCCTGGAGAACGTCTGGGACAACCTCTTCCCCGGGGAGCAGCGGCGGATCGTCCGCCTGCTCGTGGACAAAGTGGTCATCTATCCGGACCGCATCGAGATCGCCCTTGCCGCCTTCGGCGTACGCAGCGTCGTCCAGGAGATGCAAGGCCAGGATCGGGCGATGCCCGAGGGTTGCTCCATCGACAAGAAGGCCGACGGGACCGCGGTGCTGCGGCTGCCGATGCGATTCAAGCAGCGGGGCGGGCGGAAGGAGATCGTGCTTCCCCCAGACTACGGCCGTACGCCCTCTTTCACAGCCGAGCAGCGGAAGCTCCTGCTGACGCTGGCCCGGGCCTACCGCTGGAAGGACCTCCTCGAATCCGGGGCCTATCCCACGGTCAAGGCCCTCGCCGCGGCCCTCGGTCTCGACCGTTCCTACGTCGCCAAACTCCTCAACCTCACTCTCCTGGCCCCGGACATCATCGAAGCCGCCATCGCCGGCAACGAGCCCGCCGGCCTGTCCATCGCTCGTCTGCGGCTGGGCGTTCCGGCGCGGTGGGCGGAGCAGAGGACACCCGGCCCGGACGGCGAGTAGGTGTCTGCCTACGTTCCACCGTTCCGGCTGCGGCCGGGTGCCCTCTGACATGATTCAGAAGCGTTCGACGCCCCCCCGGTCGATTGCGGGAAAGTTGTTCAACTTTGCGGCTTTGCGTTGTACGATGCGTGGCAGCGAGGGATGAAACGATGAAACGTATGAGAAGTTGCTGGCTGGTCCTGGTGGTTGTCCTTGCCTCGGGCTGCCTGGAGAAACCGGCGCCGTGGAAGCCGGATGGCTGGGGGCTGCCGGACTCGGTCTTGGACGGCGAGATGCTGACCGGCGACGGCATCGTCACCGGTGATCTGGCGGATGTGGTTGCGGACACGTTGCCGCCCGATGGCGACGCGCACGGACAGGACTGGTGGGATACTGACGGAGCGCCAGATGATAAGACGGGGCCCGAGGTAGGGGATACGGTGGAGTTGGAAGTGCATTCCGACGCGGATGTGCCGCCTGTAACGCCCGGTGCGCCGGTGCTGTTCCCCGGCGTTTTCTCGGGTTGGTCGTCGGGCGGGCAATTCACGCTGCGTCCGGTGGGGCCTGGAGGCCCGGCAAGCGGAATGACGATGAGCGGCGGCAAGTGGACGTTGTCTGCGTGCCGCGGCGGCGAATAGTGGAGGCGAAGATGATGCGAAGACTCATTCAGACAGTGGTTCTTGTGTCCGCGTTGGTGGTCGCTGCCGGTGTCCAGGCGGTGCCCGCGCAGATCCCGTACTCGGGTTACCTGACGGGGGAGGAGGGGCTGGGGTACGACGGCACGGTGAAAGTGGAGGCCGCCCTGTATGCTCAGGCCGAAGGTGGCCAGGCGGCGTGGGGGCCGTGCACGTACGCGGGGGTGGATGTCGTGGAGGGCTACCTGTGCTTCCTGGTCGGCAAGAAGGGGACCGGGCTTGGCTGCCAGGAACTTGCGACCGAGGATCTCCTGCCCGAGGGGATGTATCTGGAGGTGGCGTTGGACGACGTGCTGCTTTCGCCGCGGCAGTGGCTGGGTTCGGTGGCCTACGCGCTGCAGGCGGACGACGCTCAGCGTCTGGCCGGGAAGAGTGCGGACCAGTACGTCACGGGTGCGGCGCTGGACGGCTATGTGGCGAAGAACGAGCTGGCCGGAGTGGCGCTGACGGGCAAGTACTCGGACCTGTCGGGTAGCCCGGACCTGGCCGGGTATGCGTTGACCTCGGACCTGAAGCCGGTCTGCTTCTCGGGCAGCTATGCGGACCTCGTGCAGGTGCCCGATCTGGCGGGGTTCGTGACGCTGGCCGACCTGGCGACGGTGGCGGCCACGGGCAGCTACCTTGACCTGTCGGACCCGCCCGACCTCGGGTTGTACGCTCAGATTGCCGAGCTTGCGGCGGTGGCGACGAGCGGTCTGTACGGGGATCTTGCCGACACGCCGGATCTTTCGGTGTACCTGAAGCAGGACGGCAGCGTAGGGCTGGGCGGAGACTGGGACGTGGGGAAGCATCGGCTGCTGAACATGGCTGTGGATGCGTCGGTGCAGGCACCGGCAGCGCCGGTCGCGGGGCAGGTCTGGTGGGACGCGCCGGGGAAACTGCTGCGGGTGTGGACCGGGACGGAGTGGCTGGGACTGGGTTCCGGGGCCGGAGCGTTGCCGAAGGACGGACTGGCCGCGGTGTCGAACGGTACGCTGACGAATGAGTTGGAGAAAGAGTATGCCGCGTCCGGCCTCCCGGTGGGCATCGGGGTGAGCAAGGACGTTATGGTGGTTGTGGTGGAGCAGGGGACGCTGGTGGATCTGGCGGTGACGGTCTCGCTGGAGCACCCGGGCGCGGACGAGCTGGAGGTGCGGCTGCTGTCGCCCGATGACCCGGCCGGCCTGCTGTTGGTGAAGAAAGGACAGCTTTCGGGGAACACGTACACGAAGGAATTCACGGTGCAGGACGGGCTGCCCGACGGGGGTTCTCTCCAGAGTCTGGTGGGGAAGGAGCAGGGCGGGACATGGATCCTTCGGGTGACGGACACGAAACAGAACGGAAACGAGGGTGCGGGGAAGGTGAAGGAGTTCAAGCTGGCGACGACGTACCTGGCGTCGGCGCAGGTGGCGGTGAATGCAGACGTGGCGGTCTCGGGGACGCTGTCCGCGGATACGCTGTCCGCGGATGGCCTGGAGGCGTGCGGGTCGGATGCATGCGCCCGGCTGGCGGCGTACGATGCGAAGTTCCTGGCACTGGAGGCGGATCTCTGGTGCCTGAGGAATTGCGACGAGTGGAAGCTGTCGGACTGCCAGAAGCGGACGTGCGACGGAGTGGGGAAGAAGTGCACCGCTGCCGGGGCTCAGCCTGACGGTACGTCGTGCCAGTTGGGCAAGGGGAAGTGCCAGGAGGGTCAGTGCTGCGTGCCCAACACGTGCGGGGCGCTGAATGCGCAGTGCGGGGAGATTTCGGACGGTTGTGGCGGGACGTTGGACTGCGGGGTGTGTCAGGGCGGTGCGGTATGCGTGGACAACGCGTGCTGCCTGGCGGAGACGTGCGAGACGCTGGGGAAGGAGTGCGGGAGCTGGGAGGACGGCTGCGGCGGGATGACCGGGGAGTGCGGCCCGTGCATGAACGGCCACGACTGTGGGGGGAGCGGGCTGTGCGACGGGCCGTGGGTGGGCATCGACTGTGGAGGGATCGCATGTCCGGAGCTTGCCGGGTACGATGTGACCTGCAACGGCAAAGAGCACTGCGAGTATGCGAATGTTGACTTGTCGGGTTGGAAGGAGTGGGACGTCTGGATCTGGGTTGCGCCCGGGACGTTCCAGATGGGTTCGGAGGGGGAGGGAGGCGGCTCGGACGAAACTCCTGTGCATCCGGTGACGATATCGAAGGGGTACTTCATCGGGAAGTACGAGATCGTGGTTGCGCAGTACGAGGCGTGCAAGGCTGCGAACCCCGGGAAGTGTACGCCTGCGGACACGACGGACTGGCCCGGGACACAGGGGACGAACACGAGCGGTGGCGGGAAGGGAGAGCATCCTCAAAACGGGCTGACGTGGCAGCAGGCCAAGGACTTCTGCGGCTGGGTCGCTCCCTCTGGTCGCCTCCCCTCGGAGGCCGAGTGGGAATATGCGGCGACGGGCCCGGTGCACTTGAAGTACCCGTGGGGGAACAGCCCGGACCCGACGTGTTCGAACAACACCGCGGTGTTCAACGAGGCCGGCGGTGCCCCTGGGTATGGCTGCAGCCAGGGTGGTACATGGAAGGCGGGGTCGAAGACGGCGGGTGCCGCGTGGAGCGGAGCGTTGGACATGAGCGGGAACCTGTGGGAGTGGAACGAGGACTGGTACCACAACTCGTACTCCGGTGCCCCGGCCGACGGCAGCGCTTGGGTCGATCCAACCGGCTCCGCCCGGGTGATACGCGGCGGCAGCTTCGGCCCCGGAGCGGTCTACATGCGGTCTGCCCAGCGCACCTACTACACGCCCGGCCACCGCACCGCGACGCGGACCTCGGGGGTCGGTGTCTGAGGCCGTAGTTTTTCCCTTGAGCACTTTTACCCTTTTTCCCTCTGGGGGTAGCGAGGCGCAGGAGAGGGGCGTGCGACGTGCGTAGCACGAGGCCGAAGGCCAGCACGCCCCGAACCGAAGCCGAGCCAGCGAGGGTGAGGTTGTTTGGCTTTGCGTCCGCGGTGAGCGGGCGCAAAGCGCCGCGAATTTTCGGACGGTGTTGCCGGACATGACACTCGAAGTAACGACGCTGACTTTGGCATTCGACCCGCTGCTGGAGGGTTTCCCGAACGAGCGGCTGCGTGATTTTGGCGCGGGCCGTGAGATTCTGGCGGTGAATTCCTTCTCCTTCATGCACGGCGGGGTCCCGTACTGGTCGCTGTGCCTGACGTGGCGGAAGCTGCGGGGCGAGGATGACTTGGCCGGGCAGACTGCGGAGGAGGAGGCCCGTCCGGAGACGAAGCTGCGGAAGGACGCTTTCCGTGAACTGCTGTCCGAGCTCGACGAGCGAGAGCGGGTGGCGTACGACCGGCTCCGAGGCTGGCGGCGGGAGACGGCTCATGCAGCAGGCCAGGCGCCGTACATGATCTGCAACGACCGGGCCCTGCTGGAACTGGTGCGGAGGCGGCCGCGGACAAGGGCGGGGCTGCTGGAGGTGAAGGGCATCGGCGAGAAGAAGGCGGCAGCCTACGGCGATGCGATACTCGAGGTGCTGCATGGGCAAGGACTACGATCCCAGGGACGAGAAGCAACTCCCGATAGTGACGAGGTGGCTGGATCTGACAGCATGGTTGTTGGAGACGACCGGGCGGATGCCCAAACGGTGGCGGCACAGCCTTGTGCACCGTGTGGAGGAGGAGGCGCTCCGGGTCCTTCTGCTGCTGACGGAGGCGGCGTATCGGCGGCGGAAGTCGGAACTGCTGCGGGAGACGAATCTGAGCCTGAGCCGCCTGAGGATTCTTCTTGAACTGGCCCATCGCTTGACGGCGCTCTCGCCCGGAGCGTACGAGCGCGCGGCGCTGGCCATCGATGAAGTTGGCAGAATGGTCGGGGGATGGCTCAAAGAGACGTTGGAGAGGGAGAAGCAAGGACGGTGATGCGCTTTCCACCCTTCGAAGATGCCTTCTCGATCCGCGCACTGCATCGGGCCATGCTGCGGGCGCTGAGGGGGCACCGCCGCGACGCCGAGGCGGCCGCGTTCCTCCTGGAGGCAGGTCCTCAACTGTGCGCTCTTTCGAGGAGCCTGCTGGACGGCAGTTGGCGGCCGGCGCCCTATCGGACCTTCCCGATCCGCGACCCGAAGCCACGCATGGTGGCCGTCGTGGACTTCGCAGATCGGGTGGTCCACCACGCCTTGGTGGTCGCGGTCGAACCGGCGATAGACCCGATGCTCGACCCCGATTCGTTTGCCTGTCGCAGGGGGAAGGGGCTGCACCGGTGCGTGGAGCGGGCGCAGGAGTTGCTCCAGACCCATCCATACTACCTCGGCCTCGACATCGAGGGGTACTTCCGGGAACTCCCGCATGACAGCGTGCTGACGACGCTGCGTGGTTTCAACACTCCCGAGCCCTTCGTGGACCTGTTCGCCAGGATCCTCACGGCAGAAGCGGCCCCATCCTCCCGCTCCACGCCCGCCTCTGGCGATGAGTGCCTGCCTCCCTCACCTCTCACTCCTCATTCCCCGCCCCTTCCCCGCGGTATGTGCATCGGTGCGCTGACCAGCCAGTTCCTCGGGAACCTCGGCCTTCATCCGGTGGAGGAAATGCTGCGGGCCGAGTTCCCCGACACGGCGCACGTCAGGTACATGGACGATATCGTAGTGGTAGGCCCGTCCAAGGCCAGGCTGTGGGAACTTCACGAAGCCGTTCACAATGTCGTGGAATGTCTCGGTCTGGCGTTGAAGACGAGTGCGACTCGTCTTGCGCCGGCCACGGAGGGGCTTTCGTTCTGCGGATACCGGGTATTTCGGAGTACGCTGCGGCTGCGCCGGCGTTCGGTGGTTCGGCTGGGCCGTCGCATCAAATCGACGGAGAGGAGGCGTCGCGCCGGCACCATCCCCTCGGAGCGGGCCGAATCCAGCGTCACCACGCGCATCAATCATGCTGCCACCGCGGACACGTTGGGATGGCGCAAAGCGCTTGTCCGGCGGCTCTGGCCGTAGTACAAGAGGAGTGGGGACGGGTCGGCAACGGCTCCAACCGGGTGATACGCGGCGGCAGCTTCAACAACGAAGCGGTCAACATGCGGTCTGCCAAGCGCAACAACAACACGCCCGGCAACCGCAACGCGAACATCGGGGGTCGGTGTCTGAGCCCATTGCATCGTCCGCCTTCGCCCGCAGGGCTTCGGCGTGACAAGCCTGCTGCCGTCCGGATCAAGGTCCGGCGGCCCGTGCACAAGGCATTGGCCATGGATCCGCGCTCCGGGGCCGGGCCGCGGGCAACCCCCGCGGCCCGGACGAAACAGAACGACAGGGGTGAGGGGTGGGCAGTGAGGGGTGAGCGGTTGCTACTGAACGCCAGTCCCGTTTCGACGCGCCACCCGCACATCCGTCCGGGAGTCGAACTCGCCCAGGACGATGACGACGTCCAGGATGACCGGAACCGCCCGGAACCAGAGCACAACGAGGAAGTCCTCAAACAAGAGGCCGTCGTCGACGCGACCTCATGATTTCAGAGAGACAGAGAGAGAATCGGGCCGGTTGGCCCCGGAATGGGTGAATGCGGGGGGCGGCGAGACCTCTTGTTGCTGCCGGGTCTGGCCACCGCCGAAAGCGTAACCCCGCATAGGGACAGGCCGAGATGGTGGCCTTGGGGAACGGCGGGTGCACCATGCCCTTTGCGGCGTAGAGAGATCCGATACTGTCTGTTCGGTGGAGGCAGTGATGCCCGGTTCGAACTCGCGCTGTTTTTCCAGGTCCTTTTTCAAAATGCCGCAAGTCCGCTTGCCGCCTGGGTTTCCATACCACGGCTACATCCCGAATCTCTCTCCGGTTTGAAACCGGACTTTCGGTGAGTATCTGGGGCGTTCGAACTCGCACTGAGGTCCGAAACGTGTAAACCGTGACAATCATTGGATTCCTGTTCTCGGGCTGCCGGACGGCAGAAAAAGACCCGCGCGGGATTGGGGCGTGCGTGGCGGCTTGGGCGGGGTCTCAGACCACGGTCATTCATGGTCGGCCCCGGCCAACTCCGTCGCGAGGAACCGTTGCATCTCCTCTCGGCTGGGCAACTCGACCTGATACTTCGAGACGAACAGGCGCTTGTCCATATCGGCAAGAGCGTATTCGACGAGGGCATGGTCTTTCCGGGTGCACAGCAGAATGCCGATGGGCGGGTTGTCCCCCGCCGTCATCTGGTTCCTCTTGTACCAGCTCACATAAGTGTTGAGCTGCCCGAGGTGCTCGTGGCTGAACTCCGCCACCTTGAGCTCCAGAAGCACGTGGCATTTGAGGACCCGGTGATAGAAGACCAGGTCGACGAAGTTGTAGGACTCACCAATGAGGATGCGCTTCTGCCGTGCCTCAAAGCAGAAGCCGTGGCCAAGTTCAAGAAGGAAATCCTGCAGCTTGTCCAGGAGGGCGTCTTCGAGATCCGACTCGCCCATCACTTCCCTGGACCGAAGCCCCAAGAACTCGAAGACGTAAGGATCCCGGACTGCCATGGAGGGATGGCCGATCTCGGCATCCGCTTGGACGAGGGCAGCAAGCTTCTTCTTGTCTTTCGACAGGCCGGACCGCTCGAAGTAGAGACTCCCAATCTGGCGCTTCAATTCGCGTACTGACCAGCTACCGCGGATGCTCTCGACCTCGTAGAAGGTGCGCTTCAGCGGATCTTCGATGGCCATCAACTCGTTCAGGTGAGTGAAGGACAGGTTGGTGACCAGGGTCTTGCCGGGAACCATCAATTCGGGAGTCGCCGAATCCCAAATCTCTCTCGACGGCTGGGCCTCGCCAGGCAGGAGCCGCTTCAATTCGGGAGTCAGCGACTCCCAAATCCGCGAGTACGCCAGGTAGAAATGCCGGAAACGCCTCAGTTCCCGAGGGCCGACACGTTGCATTCCCTCCGCGTCGAGTCGCTCCGCGAGACGGTCCAGAAGGTTCTCGCCATATTCTGCCCGGTCCGCTCCATTCTGCTCGTATTCCCGGATGTGACAGCCGATGGCCCAGTTGCGCAATGTAAGGCTGATGTTCACCGCCCTGCCGGCTTGTGCAGCGCAGTGCTCATGAACCTGCTGGATCGCATCCACCAGCGCCCGGAAATCTATCTTTGCCACGTCTCCCGTCATGCGAAGGACTCCACCTCAAAGCACCGCCATCAAGGTAGCCCGGCCACGGGCTCTGTACAAGGAAAAACAAAGGCCGCCAATGGAACGAACACAAGTGTATTGTGCCTCCAGCAGAAATGTCTTCTGCGCCGTGCAATGGAGGACACCGATGGCCTCACGAATCACGCTACAACTTATGCAGATGATGCTCGCCCTCGTGCAGGCTCTATTCGCGAACAAGGCCGCTCTTGCCATGGAGAACCTGGCTCTGCGGCAACAACTCGCCGTCTACAAGCGCAAGAGCCTCCGGCCGCGACTGACCGACATCGACCGTCTGTTCTGGACCGCGCTCAAGGACCACTTCGCCAATTGGGCCGACGCACTCATCATCGTGAAGCCTGAGACCGTCGTGCGTTGGCACAAGAAGCGGTTCCGCAAGCACTGGGCCCGCAAGTCCAAGCCGGGCCGGCCCACCATCGACCGGCAGCACATTGAGTTCATCAAGCGGATCTCCGGGGACCACCCCGAGTATGGCGAGGACAGGATTGCACTGGAGCTCAAGCTCAAGCTCAAGCCTGGCCTGCCCTGAGCGAAGCAGAGCGCAGTCGAAGGGGCATCGACCACTCGCCGGCCACCATCCGCAAGTACATGGTCAAGCCCTCTCGGCCGCGGCGAGACTCCATGACCTGGCGCACATTCCTGAAGAACCAGGCTGACGCCATCTGGACCTGCGATTTCTGTGTCCAGCATACGGTCAAGTTCACGGCCCTCTACATCTTCGTTATCATGGAACTCGGCAGCCGCAAGGTCGTGCACGTCAATGTCACCGAGCATCCGACCCTGGCCTGGGTCAAGCAGCAAGTCCGAAATGCCACCTTCGACCGCGAACCGAAGTTCCTCATCCATGATAACGACGGTATCTTCGGCCAACTCGGTAGGCCCGTCACGGTCGACGTCAACGGCAAGAAAGTGTCCTGCCGGTCCTCTCTCGACCTCTGGCTGGCCGAGAAGATGGGCATCCGGGGAATTTCCACCCCGTACCATGCGCCCAACGCTGCCGCGCATGTCGAGCGCTTCATCGGCACTCTGCGACGGGAACTCCTCGACCGCATCCTGGTCTGGAACGAAGGGCAGCTTCGCACCGTCGTCAACGAGTACGTCCACGGCTGGTACAACAACTCCCGCGTCCACCAGGGCATCCACGGCATCCCAGACCCGGACCCGGAACTCGATGGCGAGAAGCCCGCCGACGGCAAGCTCGTCGCCCGGCCCATCTGCGGGGGCCTGCACCATGACTACCGGGCTGTAGCGTAGACCGGCGCTGCGCAGTGTGGAGACCTTCCTTGCTCTACGCTCGAGATCTGTCCAGTTTGTCGAAATCGCCTTCAAATCGCTCTTTCGCTCCTCTTCCCGAGCCCTGATTGCTCCGCTTCCATCATCGCTTCAACTTGCTCATCCTCCTCTTTCACTCCGTTTCGCCCCCGGAGGAGTTTTTGCGGACCACGGCCATTCAAGCGTTGTGCTTTCCGAGGAGGCAGACCTCGAACAGGATCGGGGCAAGGTCATCGAAATGCCAGTCCACGACGGCCTTCGGCACTTCGGAGTGCCTGACATAGGCTGCCCTAATGCTCTTGTATTCCTTGCTGGGCGTGTCGTCGAGTTCGCTCAGCATGAGGGCTACGTACCGTCCGTATCTCAGGCTGGGCTCGGAGTGGAGGAGTTTCGAGAGTCGCCCTCGAACGGTCTCGGGGAACCACTTGCCCAAGGACTCGTCGGAAGTGTCTTCCTTGGCGAGAGCGGCCTTGACGAGTGCCGTGTCCCAGACGGGGAAAAACTCCGGGAGTAGGAAGTTCATGACCTTCGAGCCCAGCATCG
>CALGBT010000726.1 GCA_937884235.1 uncultured Pseudomonadota bacterium | reverse complement strand
GGCATCCTGCTCAATGGCTCCGGATTCCCGCAGGTCCGATAGCTGCGGGCGCTTGTCCTTGCCCCGGGACTCCACCGAGCGATTGAGTTGCGAAAGGGCCAGCACCGGCACCTCCAACTCCTTGGCGATGGCCTTCAAGGTCCGTGAAATCTCGGAGATCTCTTGCTCACGGCTGTTGCTTGCTCGCTGGCCGACGCCCCGCATCAACTGCAGGTAGTCAACCATGATGAAGTCACACTTGCCCTCTTTCTTCAGCTTGCGCGCCCGGTTGCGGAAGTCGCTGACGGTAATCGCGGCAGTATCGTCCACAATGATGGGAGTACTGGACAGCTTCTTCACTGCCGCCAGGAAATCAGTCATCTCACGCTTGGATATCTCGCCCTTGCGCAAACGCTTGCCGTTGATTGCAGATTCGGTGGAGAGAAGTCTGAATCCCAACTCCTCACGCGACATCTCCAAGGAGAAGAAGACCACCCATTGCCATACTTCTGGGCCGCATTGGCCGCAATATTCAGCGCCAGAGCAGTCTTTCCCATGGAGGGACGAGCAGCCAGAATGATCAAGTTGCCTTTGTGGAATCCAGAAGTCATCTCATCGAGTTCACTATAGCCGGTGTTGACGCCCAGCAGGGTTTCACCCGTTTCGATGCGCGTCCGGACATCCTTGTAGACTTCGCTGATAATCGCTTCCAGCTCCACCGCAGCATCCTGGGGGCGGTCCTGGATCAACTCAGAAATGCGGCGCTCAGCTTCCTCCAGCAATACCTCCACATCCGACTGCGGAGCCATACTGTCCTGGACAATGCACTGGGCCGCCTCCATGAGCTTACGCTTGAGGGCCCTCTTCTTCACCGTGGAGACGGTGTAATTGAGCGCCGCTGAGCTGCCTTCGAATTCCACCAGGTCAGAAATGTAAGAGATGCCTCCCACTGCCTGCAAGCGGCTCGTCTTGCGAAGATAGTCGGCCACGCTGCCACGGCTGATCACCGTACTGACCGCCGACAACTCACCCATGGCCTCAAAGATCTCGCGATTTGCTGACGAGAAGAAATCGTCTGGGCGCAGTTGCACCGCAACAGTATCGTAGGTGTTGGGATCGTAGAAGATGGTTGAGAGAACGTTCTTCTCCGCATCGACGTCGTGGGGAATCCGTCCCTCTCGCGGTTGAGCTTCTGGTTCACGCATTTACTGACTCCAAGAACGGTCGCAGATCGGCCATGAACTGGGCAAACTGCTCTAGGTCCAATTGCTGGGCACCATCAGACATGGCCACGTCCGGGTGCTCATGCACCTCGACCATCAGGCCATCCGCGCCCGCGGCCAGCGAGGCTTTCGCTAGGGGCAACAGCAGGTCTCTGCGCCCCGCCGCATGCGAAATGTCGACAACAATGGGCAACTCCGTGCTGCTCTTCACCAGCCCGATGGCAGAGATGTCCAGGGAGTACCGAGTAGACGTTTCAAAGGTGCGGATGCCCCGCTCGCAAAGCACTACGTTGCGATTTCCCCCGGCGTAGAGGTACTCGGCTGCCAGCATCCACTCGTCCATACGCGCGGCAAAGTGCCGCTTCAGCAGCACCGGCTTGTCGACCTGCCCCAGCTTCTTCAGCAGATCGTAGTTGAACATGTTGTTGGTACCCACCTGGATGACATCCACGGCCTCGACGTATTCATCGAGGAGGGCCGGGTCGGTGAGCTCTGTCACTACCTTCAGACCATGTCTCGCCCCGGCCCGCGCCAGCATCCTGATGCCATCCATCCCCAGCCCCTGGAAGGCGTAGGGAGATGTGCGGGGCTTGAAAGCACCGCCGCGCAAGAAAGCCACTCCCAACTCTTTGAGCCTTGCGGCCACCCGATCAAGAGCTTCCTCGTCCTCCACTGCGCATGGTCCCGCGATGATTACCGGCTTGCCTCCGCCGATGGCTATGTCTCCAACCGGTACCCGCCTGGACCCCGCCCCTCGCTCCATCACCAATGGTGCACGGGCTCCCCCCCCTTCGGTTTGCTGGGAGAGGGCAGTGCGAAAGATGGACCGAAAGATCTGTTCGAGCATGGCATTGGACAACGGCCCTTGATTGGCCAGCATCAGGCGCTCCAACTGCTCGGCTTCCCGCACCGGGTCGTACAGACGATGGCCGGCTGCCAACTTCACGGGACCAATCTTCTCCACCAGCAGGGAACGCTCATTAAGCAGTTCCAGAAGGCGCATGTTCAGCCCATCGAGCTCCGCTCTGATTCGCTGCAAGTCGCTCTCCTGCTTCTTCGCCATAAGTCTCCCCTGCTCGTCTGCCCAGTGTATCCCCAGGCGGTGTGCCCGCGCAAGGAGAACTGAAGGCTGGGCACCTCTTCTCTTCCCCCCTCAAAGCCGCTATACTCCGGCCGGATAGAGACGAGGAGGCGCGATGACTGCCGGAAGCTTTGACTGGGATGCAATCCAGGATGAAGCCGTAGGATTTCTGCGGGATCTGCTACGGCTCGACACCACCAATCCCCCTGGTAATGAGGGGCCGGCCATTGCTTACATCCAGAACAAACTGGTTGCCGCAGGACTGCAGCCAACGATCGTAGAGGGGGCTCCTGGGCGCCCCAGTCTGGTGGTTCGGCTGCCCGGGCAGGGGCGCGGACCGAGCCTGCTGCTTGATTCCCACGTCGACGTCGTCCCCGCCCGAGGGGAAGCCTGGACCCTCCCTCCCTTCGCTGGCGAAGACCGGGATGGAAATATTTATGGGCGCGGGGCGCTGGACATGAAGCACATGACCGCCATGTCCTTGTCGGTGCTCCTCTCGCTGGCCCGTAACTCCGTGCCACTGCGCGGCGACCTGGTAATGACCGCGGTAGCCGATGAAGAAGGCGGGGCCGATCTGGGAGCCTTCTACCTGGTGAAAGAGCACCCGGAGTTGGTGACGACGGATTATGCCCTGGGCGAAGTCGGCGGCATGAACATGACCATACAGGGCCGACGGCTCTACCCGATTCAAGTGGCCGAGAAAGGACTCTGCTGGCTGAAGTTGACTGTCCGGGGTGAGGGGGGCCACGGCTCCATGCCCCGCCACGGCAGAAGTGCGGCCCGCAACATCAGCCGTCTGGTCCAGATCCTCGATGACCTCCGCTTTCCCATTGCGCCCCACCCCGCAGCCGCCGGCTTCTTGGAAGCCATGGCCTCCCTTTCGTCCACCAGCCAGGCCGCGGCCCTGCGACTGGTGGCCAGAGGTATCGGGGCGCGGACCATCATCGACAAGCTGGTACCTGCCGCAAAGCGGCCTGCTCTTGAAGCGATGCTGTCGCACACCTGCCAGCCAACGGTGGTGGAGGCTGGCTCCAAGATCAACGTCCTGCCCACCACGGGCACCGTCCTGGCCGACTGCCGCACACTGCCGGGAATGGCTCCCGAGGAGATGCTGGCTGCGGTGAAGAAAGCGGTGGGCGGATTGGCCACCGTGGAATTGGTCAATGGCCATAGGGGACACGCAACGCCCCAGAACAACCCCCTTTACCAGCAAATCGTCGCCACCATGGCCAGAATGGATCCCGATGGCGTCGTTGCTCCCTATCTGATGCCCGGATTCACCAATGGCAGTGCCTACGCCCAGCTGGGCACCCGGTACATGGGGTTCACACCAGTAATGCTCCCCGCCACCATCGATTTCGCCAGTCTCTTCCATGCCGCCGACGAGCGTATCCCCATCGCCGGATTCCGCTGGGGCGTCCGCACACTGCATGATGTAGTTACAGGGTTCCTGGCAGTCTAGGGTAAGGCGAAATTAGCGGGCGGTGCGGGGCCACAGCAAAGAAACAAACCATCCCTCACGGTCGCTGCTCGCAACAACGCAATCGCCCCTTCACGAGCAGCGCAGCTGCGAGGCCTTTGCCCCTTCACGAGCAGCGCAGCTGCGAGGCCTTTGCCCCCCCAACGAGCAGCGCAGCTGCGAGGCCTCCTCAAGACGATGCGAAGGGCCGTTGAGCTTCGTCCGTCCGCAAGGCGCGAGGTGCGCGAGGGAGTGAGGCGTACCCCAGGTACGTCGCAGCGACCGAGCCACCGATGAAACGCAGCGGCCGGGCGAAGATCAACGGCACTTCTGGGCTTGTTGGATAGTTTGTCCGATACAGGACCCACAACCGTTGCAATTCAAGCACCAGTTACCGGTCTTGCCACAGGCGGGATTGGGCTGGAACCAGCCCGCGGTACAAGGTTCTTCAACACAAGAGGAGCCGTACTGCTTCTCCCCATTGCCGTCACAGTTGTAGTCAAATCCACCACACCAATTGACCTCTTCCCCAAAGAACTTGGTCTGCCCGGGGAAGGCATCAGGGTCGGCGTCGCAACAATCCTCAGGGAAATCCTCTGCATTGGCGGGAGCTTCACAATAGCAGATTTGCGTCCCTGCGAATCCATCCCCGTCCTGGTCAACCCACCACGGCGTACAGCCTTCGGCATCCGCCTCGTTGGTATCGTCGTTGCAGTTATCGTCGTAGGGTGTGGAGCAAAGCTCCGTCTTGCCCGGGTAGACAAGCCCATTAGCATCGTCACAATCTTGGGCGTTGGGCGAAGTATAGATGGATTGTGGCTCACAGATGCATACCGGCTGGCCGATGCCAAAGGAATCGTTATCTTTGTCCTCGTACCAATCGATGCAGTTGAGGGCGTCCATGTCATTGGCGGTGCCGTTGCAGTTGTCGTCTTGATTGATGGTCAGGCAATCTTCTTCGGCATCGGGGTTGATGGCGTCGTTGCCGTCGTTGCAGTCAAGGACGTTATCCGCGGTATAGATGCCGTTAGCTGCACACGCACACTCCGACTCTGCTACACCAAAACCATCCTGGTCGCCATCCTTGTAAAAGAGCTCGCAGTTGAGTGCGCCCACGGCAGTGAGGGAGCCATTGCAGTCATCGTCGATGTCCGCAGTAGCGCAATCCTCGGCTGCGCTGGGCCGCACATCCTTATTGGTATCAAGGCAGTCAAAGCTGTTGTTGGCGGTGTAGGGAGCCTCCGGATAGCAGAGGCACTTGGCATCGTCAGTGCCATAAGTGTCAGCATCTTCATCTTTGTAGAACGCGGTACACCCGGCAGCATCCTCGGGATTGTCGTCGCCGTCACAATCATCGTCATAGCCTGTTGCACAAGTCTCTGTCGCACCGGGATAAACCTGCCCGTTGCTGTCATTGCAGTCGCCGTCACACCCCAGGATGCCATCCAGGTCATTGTCCACTTCGTTGGCGGGCACACCATCGACGCAGTCGTTGTCGATGCCGTCGCAGATCTCCTCCTGCCCGTGGAATCGTTCCGGGTCGAGGGGGGCGCAGTCGCTATCGTTCAAGTCACCGTCGCCGTCCATGTCGTCATCACAGAGGTCGCCCTTGCCATCCTTGTCAAAGTCTTCCTGGCCGGGGTTGGCAACTTCGATACAATTGTCCGCAAAGTTGGAGATGTTGTCGTTGTCCGCGTCCTCGTCGATGTCATTGCAAATGCCATCGCCGTCTGCGTCAGGTGTGCCTTCATCCACCTCGCCATTGCAGTTGTCGTCCTTGGCGTTGCAGAGTTCTTCGGAGGGAATCGGGGCGGAGCACTGGCTCAACCCGCCGGGAGTACACTGGCGGTCCCCGTCACACTTGCCGTAGAGATTCTTGTTGTAGCAGACCGTCCAGGCTCCTTCCATGCCGAACTGCTGCGTGCACTGGCAAGTCCCTTCCGGCAAGATGCACTGGTCCGAAGGCTTGCCCTGAATATCGGTCATCCCGTGGCATTCATAGTCGGCCGGGCACCACGTACCGCCGTCGCAACCGCCACCGCAGAAGTTCCCCTTGGCGCCCAATGAAACGCACCGGTCACCAACGTCGACACCGTTGGAGAGACAGTCGATGTTGGAGGTGCAAGGACGGCAGAGGTTGACCATGGACGGAACACATTGCAGTCCATTGCTGAGATACGTGACACAGGCGAACCCGTTGGGGCAGTCGTCATTAGTCAGACAGGGACCGGAGCAAACCATCCCATTGGCGCCGACCAGGCAGAGACCTGACAGGCAGTCCAGACCAGAATCGCAGCTTGCGCCGGCTTCCCCGTCATTGGGCTTAATCTCTTCGACCTCGTCCTTGGGGACATCTTTAATGGCATCGCCAGAATCAACTTCCCCAGGATTCGGGTAGTGGTCACCGACCTCCGGAAACACATAGAAGTCAATCTCATCGGTGCGGGCTATCCCGTCGGTGAGAACAAGGTCCCCCGCCCCGCCATCAACATCGACAGGGTGCTGAACCTCAGTCTTGTTATCGATCCACCACGCATCAATATCCGATGGGAGCGCATCCCCAGGATCGTCGTTGGGTTCCGAACTACACGCCATGATGAATAGCGCTACCGACAAAATTCCGAATACCTTTCTCATCTTCCGGCAACCTCCGGTGAACAGGACAGTTCGGGGAGAGTATATCGGCGATATTCTTGGAAAGCAAGGAATGGAGAAGTAGTATTGGCGTGGGTGATCTGGAGGTGCAAATGGCCACTCGCAACGACCGCTTTCCAACCGAAGCTCTTCTTCAACTCCTCAATAATTTTCAGCCCAGCTCCATTCGGTACTCGCGCCGCGTTTTCGTGAATCGCAACCTGCGGCTCAAGAACATACACGCGGTGGGCTTCGACATGGATTACACGCTGGCTATTTACAAGCCGGCCTTTGACCGATTGGCTTGGACCCTGGCGCTGCGACGCCTTGTGGATAGCTTCGACTTCCCTGCCGAGATTCTCGACTTCAAGTACGACCCTGGCTTCGCTTTGCGCGGCCTGGTTATCGACATGCTTGCCGGCAACATCATCAAGCTAGACAGACACCGTCACGTCTCCACCGCCTACCACGGGACTCGCCCGCTGGCGGAGGAGGACCGCCGTGCCCACTACCGAAAGTCCCGTCTGCACCTGTCGAAGCCGACCTACTTCCTTGTCGATACCCTCTTTTCCCTTCCGGAAACGCACATGTATGCGCAAATGGTCGACTGGCTCGATGCCAGAGGGAAGGGAGACTCCGAGAGCTACCACCACGCCTATCAGTGCATTCGGCAGGCTGTGGACGGCATCCACCGGGACGGCACGTTGAAGCGAGAGGTGGTGCAGAACATTGAGCGCTTCATCGCACGGGACGACGATGTCGCCTACACCCTGGAGCAGTTCATCTACTCAGGCAAGAAGCTCTTTCTGGCCACCAACTCGGACTGGCACTACACCCATGCGCTGATGTCCTTTCTGCTTGACGGTCGGCTGGCGGCATTTCCGCTTTGGCACGACTACTTCGAACACATCATTGTGGAAGCCCGCAAGCCTGAGTTCTTCACGAAGCGACGCCCCCTGAAGAGCGAGCAGAATGCCCCTGAGCGGCTGCAACACAAGGTCTTTCGGGGGGGCAACCTGCGGCAATTCGAAGGATTGCTCCAGTGTGCCGGCGAGTCCGTTCTCTACATCGGTGACCACATCTACGGCGACATTCTCCGCTCCAAGAAGTCCAGTGCCTGGCGCACTGCCATGGTCATTCCCGAGATGGAGCAGGAGCTGGCCAGCATGGCATCAGTACGCGAGGAAACTCGCAAGTGGGAAGCGCTCTTTGAGCGCAGAGTGCAACTTGAGGTCGAAGCCAACTACCAGCAACGGCTGCTGGGATCGCTGCTCAATCTGGAGGAACTGAACGGCGCCAGCGGAGATGGCGACAGCCTGACCCTCGAGGATCACCCGATTGCCCGGGTCAGCGAGGTCTGCGAGCGCAATATCACTGAGATCCGGGACGACCTGGAGCGGGTAGAGCAACAGATTGCTGCCAACAAGAAACTGGTTTTGGCCCCCTTCAATACCTACTGGGGGCGACTCTTCAAAGATGGCACCGGACACAGCGTCTTCGGTGAACAGGTGGGCGTCTGGGCCTGCCTCTACACCAGCCGGCTGGCCAATTTCCTCTCCTACTCACCCATCCACTACTTCCGCGCCGGCCCCGATTTGCTCCCCCATGAACGGGTCCGCTGACGAGCCCCTACTTCCCCCTTGATGCCTCAATTCTTGCACTACCTGCAGCGAAGCCCTCGTGTCCTTCGAGCAAGGCCAGAGATTTCGACCCCGGACACCTGCCCAGGCCGCTTGCCGCAGCCTCAGATACCAGTGGGCTCGGATCACCCAACAACTCCGCCAGCACGCCGATGGACGCCTCGCTGCAGAGGCTTCCCGCCGCCCGCGCCGCATGCATTCGGACTCGCACAACGGGGGAAAAGGCAGCGGCAACCACGGCATCGACGCCGCGGGCATCACCGGCCTCAGCGAGGGCCAGTCCCGCCACTTCCCGGGCCGTGCCGGTGCGGCTCTCATATTCTGCTGCCAGCAGCGAGATGGCGGACTCGCTGGCCAGTGCTGTAAGGACCAGATAGGCAGTCTCCAGGTCAGCCGGACGGTCACCGTTGAGATACTCTCTGACCAGCCGCGCTTCTATTCGCTCTGCAAGTTGCGGAAACTGGCCAACAAGGTCGGCCAGACGGTTGGCAAGTTCGACTTTTTGCCAGCGCTCAAAAGCACTGGGGAAGTTGATACAGTAACCGGCCGAAACGGAAATCGTATAGACCGGAGTGAGGTCGCAGTGTCCCGAGGAGCACTCCTCGTTGGCGGTGCAGGGCTTCAACTCCTCGTCAAAGAAGCCAGCCTCAAGAGCCGCCAGTTGCGCCCCCTTCGGACCAGACCGAGTTGACTCCCTGCCGCAGCCAAACTGCAGCGACAAGAGCACCAATACCAGCCACCAGCACCTGCGCATCTCGCCACCTCCTGAGCCCGACGGTAGCAAGGCGCGCGGCAGCAAGCAAGGGGTAGTCGTCACAAGGTAGAATTCGGTGTTTACATGACGCTTCCCAGCATGCTAATCTGCCACCTGTACATTTCTTCACCATTTCGGCCGGGGGCAAGCATGACCGAAGATCATAAAAGGGAACACGTCCGCTTCGAAACCGACGCGCTCATGGACTACACGGGCTCTGAGATCCTGCTCTTTCATAAGATCGAGAATCTGAGTCTGGGAGGCATCAGCATCCGCACTGCGACGCCTGAGGCGCTGGGCACTAAAGCCTATATCACCATTAACTTTCCCGACTTCAACGAGAGTGTCGAGGTTGAGGGTGAGGTCGTCTGGGTCAACCACGAAGTACCCAAGGACATGGGCGTGAAATTCGTCGACCTCACGGAGAGCGACAAGATAATTCTCCGAAAGTACATTAAGGCTCGCGAAAACCGGGGCTAGGCTACTTCACTACCACCGGCAGTTCGTACCAACCCACCCCGCCTCGACCGTCGTTTGCCACCATCCAGATATTACATGACCCAGACTTCGGTGCAGTGTACTCAGTGCCCAACTCCTTGTCCTCCTGGTCCTCCTCCGTTTCGAATGCCAGCGAGAGCGCCTCCGTCTTCGTGGAGTCAGAGAGAGACCCGCAGGTGGTGAAGTAGGAGAGCGTGAGTTCTTCGGTCAACTCCTTGTCGTAGGCTTGACTCCAAACCGCCTCGATGGTCGTATCCTCGGAGAATTCAAAAGTCGAAAGGTTAGCGGCTTTGACAATGTAGGTCTCGCGGACGTCTTCTGGAAAGACCGGCAGCAGACGTGTCTTTTCCTCAGCAATTGGTCGAAATGCGCCGGCCTCGTCCAACTCCAGCGGTTCCTCTTCGTCTTCCTCGCCAGCCCAGATTCCCGTGACCACCGGATTGGTGTTGGCAACCCGCCCCTGCCCATAGTCGGGGACCAGGGCAAAGGACTTGAGGAAGGGAATCGATATGTCTCCAACGGCCACGGTGCCAGCGATCCACACCGAGGCCCCGTAGAGTCCCAGGAAGGGGTCCTGCTCGAAGGATTTCTTGACCAATTCGAGAGGCAGAGTGAACTCCACCGACAGCTCCCCAGGGACCGCTTCTCCTTCTCCGAAGAGCGTGCGGAGTTCCTCTGTGCAATCGAGGGCCCCGTCGAGCAAACATCCCTCAACGTGGTAAGCAAAGGGCACCGTGGGATCCTCCGGGTTGGCAACCAACAAGTTCAGTGTAATCGGGGGCAACAACAGGGAAGCCGGGTCAATTTGCGGCATGCCTTGGTCATCGAAGGTGAAGGAGTAGACATGCTCGGGTGGGTCCAACTGAGCTCCCAGAATTCGCAGGTCCTTGACATCCCAGGGCTCCTCGAAGCCCGGTGAGCATGCCATGACAAGTAACCCCAGCAGCAGCCACTTACACGCACTCATGTTAGAACCTCCCGTTGATGCCCAGACTGGGGAAGAAGGGAATGCCTGGCACCTTCCAGCTCTCCGAGAACCGATAGTCCCACGTGAAGAACTCGCTGTTGGCTTGATTGGTGACATTCTGGATATCCAGGTAGATGGTCAGCAACCAGTTGTCGAAGGTCCACTTCTTCTCCACTCGGGCGTCCAGCTGGAAGAAAGCGGGCAACCGCTCCGAGCGGATCGGCCCGGTAATGGGGAAGTAGCCGTTGGTATCGCCGGAGAAACGACCGCCGATTGTGGGCGTATATGGATTTCCGGAAACCAGGCGCAATCGCAGTCCAGTCTCCCAACCCCGGCCCAGCTTGACACTGCCCACGACGCTCAAGATGTGGGTCTGGTCAAAGGGCGAAAGGACCAGGTCGCCGGTATTGCCGGCCGCGCCAGCATCCCCTTTGATGAAGTCGAATCCAGCCAACTCGCTGCGGGCCAGGGTGTAAGCAATCCAGCCGTAGAAGTAGTCCGTCGGAGCATGCTTCACCAACAACTCCATGCCATATGACTGGCCATAGCCTACGTTCCCCAGCGCACTAGTGCTGACATCGCCCTCACTGTCAGCCTCGAAGCTCCCGGACGTGGTGACAAGGTCGTAGGTCCGCGTGTAATACCCCTGCAGATCGATTGTCAGCTTTTCGTAGGGCTCCCATTCCACACCGGCGCTGTAGTGCATTGCCCACTCCGGTCCCAGGTCGGGGTTGCCAAACGTCTCATCTACATTCCCCGGCTGTGGTGGTTGGCTGAAACGCCCGATTCCACCCTTCACCGTGAAGCCGCCGCCGATTCTCCAGCGAGCGACAAAGCGGGGGTCCCAAAGCAGCACGCCGCCCGCAGG
>CALGBT010000725.1 GCA_937884235.1 uncultured Pseudomonadota bacterium | reverse complement strand
CCAGTCGGTCATCGATTACCTCGGCAAGCCCCGGATGCCGGTGCCGAGTCCGGCCTTGAAGCTTCTCCTCCGGCGGGCATCCCAGTTCAGCACGCTGCACATTCCCACTGCAGAGCTTCAGTTTCTGCGCTACTCCTGCCTGGTAGACGATCAGCGGGCTCGAGCCGAGCTGAAGTTTCGCCCCAAGCTGACGGTGAGCGAGACCCTTGACCTGCTGAAGCGGTCACCGGTGTACCGCACCCCTCTGCCCTGAGGTTCGGCTCCAGGGTGCGCTTCGCCACTTGTTTCGATGGGGCTTTGTGTTGACATTTTGCGCACCATTTCATAGAACTGGGCGGGGTTGACGGTGTTCCCGGGACGTCAATCGGACAATCAGTTGGTTGTTGGAGGTGCGATAGTGGCCGAGAATCAGAAGGACGGGGGGGTGAAGAGCCCCGGTAGGCGGCGTTTCATGGGAACGATGGTGGGTCTCAGCGTTGCCTGGGTGGGTGCCATGCTATATCCCCTATACAAGTATGTGGCTCCCAGGGCCGCCGTGGATCCCTTTGGGAAGGACGGACTGGCCAAAGTCGAAGGGCTTACCGCCAGCGACGTAGCCCAACCGGGGACGGGGGGAAACTGCGGATTCGCCGGCGGGGGACTGATTGTCCTTCGAGACAAGCAAGGGGAATTGAAGGCGTTCAACTCCAAGTGCACCCACGCTGGCTGCACCGTAAGCTATCAGACCACGCAACTCTACTGCAACTGCCACGGCGGAACCTACAATCTGGACGGCAAGAACGTCGCCGGCCCACCGCCCAAACCGCTGGCAGAGTATGACATCATCGAGGACCAAGGCGCATTGTTCCTGAAGCGCCCAACCCAAAGCTGAACCCGGTAGCGAGGCTGTCAGGATGAACGACCACATGAGCCCCATTCCCTCTGAAGCGGAGGAGCGACTGCCCCCCGCCGACTCCTTCTCGGGCAAGGTATCCCGAGGTTTCCTAAGGCGCTTTCCGATCTGGCCCGTCATCGACTTCATCTCCCGCAAGAAGGTGCCGGTGCACAAGCACACGCATTGGTACATGTGGGGAGGAATCGCGCTCTTCTTCTTTCTGGTTCAGATCGTCACCGGCATTCTCCTCATGGTCTACTACCGACCTGGGGCCCCCTGGCAATCGGTCCAACGAATCGTCATGGAGGTTCCCTTTGGAGCCACCATTCGAAGCATCCATCACTGGAGCGCCAACCTCATGGTGCTGGCCCTCTTCGTTCATCTATTCTCCACCCTCTTCATGAAGGCCTACCGCCCCCCTCGAGAAGCCACTTGGCTCGTGGGAGTCGTCCTCCTGGCGCTGACCCTCGTTTTTGGATTCTCGGGCTACCTGCTTCCCTTTGACGACCTCAGCTTCTTCGCCACCAACGTCGGCCTGTCAGAAGCCGAGAAGATCCCCCTGATAGGCCATTTTGTGGCTGATCTTGCCAGGGGAGGCCCGAAAATCACCACAGACACCATCGGACGGTTCTACCTCTTGCACGTGGTGGTCCTTCCGCTGCTCCTGTTGGGGCTCATCAGCGTGCACCTGCTCTTCGTACAGATTCAGAGCGTGAGCGTCCCCGACTCCTTCGACGCCCTCCCCGAGGAGAAGAAGAAGTACAAGAATTTCTTCACCGGATTCCTCTGGAACGAGATCCCAGTGTGGCTCTTCCTCGGCGTGCTCCTGGTGGCCCTGGCGGCCATTCTCCCGCGGGAACTGTCTCCAGAAGCTGACGCCTTTGCTGCGGCCCCCCCGGGGATCAAGCCGGAGTGGTACTTCATGGCTCAATACCAACTTCTCAAGCTCTTTCCCGGGATACTGGAGTGGCTGGGGATGGCCATCATGACACTCATCCCGGTCTATTTCGTGGTGCTCCCGCTGTTTGACAAAGCGGTGCCCACCGACGGTTTGGGGCGATGGACGCAACGAATCTCGGGCTTCCTGCTGATTCTCATGATCGCTTTGACGATTTGGGGATACGCATCCTGAATCGAAAAACCCGACGACGGGGGAACTGATGAACTACCCGGTATGGGACGTAGGCGGAATAGGAAGCGGCCTGGTGGTCGCCATTATCGCCATCATTCACGTATTTATCTCGCACCTGGCCGTGGGAGGGGGAGCCTTCCTCTTCGTGGCTGAGTTGTGGTCAGACAAGCAATCCGACGGACCCCGAATACGGCAGTGGCTGCACAAGTTCGGGACCTGGTTTCTGGTCTTCACGACGGTCGCAGGGGCTACCACCGGGGTCGGCATCTGGTTTGCCATTCAACTGGCCAACCCCGAGGCCACGAGCCTCCTCATTCACCAGTTTGTCTTCGCATGGGCCACAGAGTGGGTTCTGTTCCTGGCCGAACTCACCGTCTTGTACCTCTACTACTATGGATGGGACACCAACAGCCGCTCCATGCAGCGCCTGCTGGCCGGAGCCTACTTCTTCATCGCCTGGGGTTCCCTGGTGGTCATCAACGGGATCCTCTCCTTTATGCTCACCCCCGGAAGCTGGACCCTCGAGAACCACGACATCCTGGCTGGATTCTTCAACCCCGGCTACTTCCCCTCCCTCATTCTCAGAACCATGATGATGTTCCTTCTGGCGGGCCTCGGCGGCATCTTCATCGGCTCGAAAATAGACTCCGACCTGGACTTCAAAGAACGCATCATTCGATTCTCCGCCAAGTGGGTCATTCCCGCCGCGCTGCTGGTGCCTCCGGCCTTCGTCTGGTACTGGAGCACCCTCCCCGAGGGTGCCATGGAGTTAACTCGCGCCGGCATGGTAGGGGCTAGCGGCGGAACCTTGACCACCCTCACCCGAATGGGGCTCCTGGCCGGTTCGGCAGCGCTGGTCTTGGTGGTGGGTTCTTTGGTAATCGCCGCGGCACCCCGAGTAGTCTCCCCGATAGCGGCCGTCTCCCTGATGCTCGTTGCGCTGATGGGAATAATGGGCGCCGAATTCTACCGAGAAATGGCTCGAAAGCCCT
>CALGBT010000724.1 GCA_937884235.1 uncultured Pseudomonadota bacterium | reverse complement strand
GCGAATAGGACTCCCACTTGCCTTCACATGGAAAACCCTTGATGTACTTCGCAGCAAATGGCCGCACAGGCTTGGCGCCAGCTTCGAACCGGGCCTGGCCGAGAGTCATGCCGCGGGGGTCCGGGGGCGCATGGCGGCAAATGGTAGTAGGCGTGCTTTCGTGGTCAGATAGAACCTTCTGTATCTGTTCGGGAGTAACCTCAGCTGGCTTCGCCACGCCCAGCAATTCAGCTAGACGGGCATATCGAGGGGCGGAGGACTCGGTGATGTACTCATCAATCTGACATTCGGCAGCCATGGACTTGTGGACCAGATGGTTCGTGTGCCAGGACAAGCCCTCCACCTTCTCCAGCGAGTGCTTGTCAGGCGTAAACTCCAGAGATACCAGCTCCCGGCTCACCATCGAACCGATGAAATGATGACCGGCAAAAGCCCGCTCCGGGTGCGTGTAGAGCTCCACCGCGGCCTCCACCGACCGGGCCTCAATGGCCTGGCGATAAAGAAAGTACCGCGGAATACCCGCCTTGACCTTCGCCGACGGAATATAGTTGCACGTCATGAAAACCCCATGCTCGTTCAACCATGATGCGTTGCCTGACAGCAACCCCGGATAGGTGTGGGAAACAAAGGCCGAACCGCCCGCCGGCTTCGCATCCAGCAGAAACATCCGGCCCTCGTTGGCGGGATGGCCATCTTCATTATGGAGCAGCCAGATCCCCTTCTCGTTCTTCAACGCCACGCTGGAACATCCAGGACAGCCGCGCTGGCTGTTGGAGAAGGCATCGATCTCATTCTTGCAATTAAGAATGAACATCTCGTCCATCGATACCCCACACGCACTCGACCACGCCGTCAACTCCGCCATGGCCTGCGGTGTGTGCTTCTCGGCCGCCTTTCGCATCCTGCTCAGGTTGGCCTTGCCATCCCGAGACCTGGCATACTTCTTCAGCCCCTGGAACCACTTCCGCTGCTCATAGATGAACGCCTGGGTATCCATGCCCAACTCACCACCAATTGCTTTGCCGATTTCGGCATGGGTCCCCCGCACCGAAAGCACCTGCAACCGGTCCTTGGTCGGGGCCGTCAGTGTAACCGCCGGCTTGACCGCGCCAAAGGCGCTGCCGCCACTCCCGGCCCACAGCTTGCCCCCCACATACACACCCGCAGCAGTCCCCAACCCCAAACGCAGAAAGTCCCGTCGTGAAATCATGCCCGCCTCCAATGTCCTGCCGTTACTCTAACCCGATGCCGCAGTACTGCCAAGGCAAGGGACGAATCCATCGCCGCGGGCCCTAGACGACACTTGCTCATGGGGCACCTTAGATGGTAGTCTGGCACCGATGCCTGCATGAGTCCACGTTGGGCAAGATCTGGCTTACAGGGGAGCACCATGCAGATGATTAGAATTCGTCCTCACCGGTTTGCAGCGCGCATACTGCCGCTCGTTCTGGTCTGTTTCCTTTCGTTCCATTCTGGCTGCAGTAGCGATTCCGGATCTTCTGCAGGGGACATCTCTTTCGGTCTCCCGGGGAAGACCGATTTGCAGAGTAGTCTGGGGGAAGTCACTGGCAGGCCGAACGATGCCAGCGCCCCTCAAGAAGATGGCCAGTGGAATGCTGATCTTGAACCTGCTCCAGACCTCACGGTAGACCCGTTGGATAGTACTCCAGATGGTTCTCCAGAGAGTTTCTGCGTCCCCGATTGTACTGGCAAAGAGTGTGGCGACGATGGTTGCGGCGGCTTCTGTGCGGCCTGTCCGGAGGCAGCACCGCTCTGTGTCAACTACAAGTGCACGGTGCAATGCATCCCCGATTGCACCGACAATGAGTGCGGTGGCGACGGCTGCGGGGGCCTGTGCGGCGTCTGCCCCCCGGAGGCTCCTGATTGCGTTGACAACAAATGCACCTCCCCTTGCCAGCCCGCTTGCGCCGGCAAGGAATGTGGCGACGACGGCTGCGGCGAAGTTTGCGGCCAGTGCCCATTGGCCGCCCCCCTCTGTGAGGAGGGGCTTTGTAAAGTGGAGTGCCTACCTGACTGTGCCAACAAGAATTGCGGGGGGGATGGCTGTGGCGGCGAGTGCGGCCAGTGTACACCTCAATTGCCCGTTTGCGCCGACGGCACGTGCAGTCCCGACCCCGATTCTTGTACGGAGGCCGGCAAGCAGGTATTCCTGGTAACCGAATCAAAGATGCTCTTGCGCTTCGAGCCAGAGACACTGAATCTGGTCACCATCGGGACTCTCAACTGCAACGCTCAATGGGGCGAAACGCCATACTCCATGTCTGTGGACCGCAATTCCTTCGCCTGGGTTCTCTACAGCGACGGTACCCTCTGGAAAGTGAACACCGAGGACGCTTCCTGCCAGGCCACCAACTTCCAGCCCAATCAGCTTGGTTTCGAGATCTTTGGGATGGGCTTTTCAACCAATGGCCCCGATACCAAGGAAGAAACTCTCTTTATAGCCGGCGGTGCGTTGTGGGACATGATGTACGGGGATGCGAAGCTAGGTAGTATCAATTCGGACTCCATGGTCGTCTCGAACGTGGCCCCCTTCGCTGCCGGTTCGGGTCTCCCAGAGCTAACCGGAAACCGCTCTGGCGAATTGTGGGGCTTCTTCCCCAAGACTTCTCCCCCCCGAATTGCCCAGATCAACAAGAACAATGCGGGACTTGTCCAATCGGTCCTGCTGCCAGCCAATATGTTCAGTGACGTGCAAGCATGGGCCTTTGCCTACTGGGGCGGTGAATTCTACATCTTCTTCAAATCATCCATGGCGTCTGCCTCTGGAATCTGGAGAGTGTCACCCGGAACTGGGCAAGTGACCACCGAGATGGCCAACACCGGATACGTCATTACCGGAGCCGGTGTGTCCACCTGTGCCCCGACCGGTGATGGCGGGTAATGCCGTGTTGGATGTTGGACCTTGTCAAACCGTACCCGGACCGGCGGCGGCCAGCTTCGGAAGCAATCACGATGACACAGGAATAAAGGCACCGCACAATCACCTCGCCAAGGCAAGCCGCGGTTGCACAGCCGCCATTCACGGAGTATTCTCTCCCCGAAGAATGACGCACATATGGAGGCCTCACTATGTCAAAGCGGCTCTTTGTTTTAGCGACCATTGTCGCCTTTGCCGGCTGTGAATCCGGTGGCAGCATAACTTCCATTGACGTCCTCTCAACGGCTGACCAGGAGGCTGTGGACTCAAGGGCCGAGGTCGCGTCGCCGGTGGAACTCGTGGCCAACGACGCTGGCCCCGACCTGCTCCTTGACCTGAACGGCGACACACCTCATGACGGCACCATCTTTGATAGCTGGGGGCCTGCGGAGGGCGAAGCTGGGTGGCCTTGTGATAGTGGCGACGACTGCTTGTCGGGCTACTGCATCCTAACTGCTGACGGCAAGCAGTGCACCATCGGCTGTGAGCAAGAGTGCCCCTTTGGCTGGGAATGCGTCGCCTATCAGCCCGCGCTCCCCGACCAGGTATTTCTATGCCTGCCCCGCTACATGACCCTTTGCATGCCATGCTACGACAATAGCGACTGTGCGGCCAACGGCGGCGATATGGGTCAGGCTTGCGTGCAGTACGGACCCGCCGGCAACTTCTGCGGCGGCCCCTGTGAGGTCGACGACGATTGCCCCGACGGCTATCTCTGCAAGCTCTCCATGGACGTCACCGGCGGACAGTCCAACCAGTGCGTCCTTTCCGTTGGTGAGTGCCAGTGCGCAGAGGGCTTCGTCGACGAGGCCGCCACCACCACCTGCTACCAGGAGAACGAATTCGGCACCTGCGCCGGCCAACGCTCCTGCAACGCCTTTGGCCTCACCCCCTGTAACGCCGCGGTTCCGGCCGCAGAAGCGTGCAACGGCCTCGACGACAACTGTGATGGGGCAGTGGACGAAGATACCTCCGGCGCCGAATGCCTCGTGGCCAACTCCTATGGCGCCTGCCCCGGGGTCGAGGAATGCCTTTCAGGCAAGCTGTCCTGCCTCGGTGACACACCCAAGATGGAGCAATGCGACGGCGAAGACAACGATTGCGACGGCCTCACCGACGAGGACTTCGTCGATACCGACGGCGACGGCACCGCCGACTGCCTCGAGAACGACAAGGACGGCGATGGCATCGCCGATGGCCTGGACAATTGCGCCTCTCACTTCAACCCCGACCAGAAGGACTTCGACCTCGACAACATCGGCAACGTCTGTGACCCCGATGACGACAACGACCTCACTCCCGACGAACTCGACTGCATGCCCTACGACGCCGCCTCCCACCCCGGAGGCGACGAAATCTGCGACGGCAAAGACAACGACTGCAATGCCCTTGTCGACGAAGGACATACCGACACCGATGCTGACGGCTGGAAGGATTGCGTCGACGCCGATGACGACAATGACGGAGTGGACGACGGGCAGGACTGCAAGCCCCTCGACCCCATGACCTATCCCGGTGCCCCGGAGATCTGCGACGGGCTGGACAACAACTGCGACTTCACCGCGGACGAAGGCTTCCCCGACGTCGATGAAGATGGCAAAGCCGATTGCGCTGACCTCGATGTCGACGGCGACGGCGCGCCTAACGCCCAGGACAATTGCCCCGCCGTCGTCAACCAGGACCAGGCCGACCTCGACAACGATGGTATCGGCGATGCCTGCGATTCCGACATCGACGGCGATGCCATTCCCAACGGCGGGGGCGTGACGGAGCACGGACGGACACGACGAACGAGACAAGATGGCCGTGGATAGCAGCGGCAGGCACGAAGGAGCAAGTCATGAAGCGAATTCAGGTTTCAGCGGCGATGG
>CALGBT010000723.1 GCA_937884235.1 uncultured Pseudomonadota bacterium | reverse complement strand
GAACCACGCGAGGCTGCTGACGTCCTCCATGAGCGAAGACGACCAGTACCAATAGCACGTTCCTGGCATGTTGTCAGGCCAGTAACAGCCACCTGCCGGGCCGCCATTCTTGGAACAACTCCAGCAGTTGGCATTACTCCAACAAGAGCTATGGAGGCAGGAATCGGTTACACCGCAGGCACCTCCAGTGGTCGTGCTGGGACATCCCCGGACCAGCGTTCTGAGTTCACCAATGGTAGGAAGATGCCAGCCACCGCCATCCAGCGGGAGACCGGCGCAATGCGCCTTCGCTGCGGACCAGACCATAGGACCGCCCGTGGGTGTGACTTGCCAGGACAACCCCGACTTCGGGTCGGTCCAGGTGGGTGCGTACTCGCAGGCCTGATTGCCGCACACTTTCCCGCTGATGCTGCAGTTTGTGCATGCCCCTCCGCTCTCCCCACACTCCCAGTTCGACGTCCCGGCTTTGCACGCAGTCCCTGAGCAACAGCCATCGCAGGCACCGCAGTCCTGGGCGCAGGAACACTGCGTCTCCGTCCCGTTGCAGAAACCATCAAGGCATGAGGGCGGCTGGCAGGCCTCATCCGCGCATACATGATTCCCGCACTCCTCGAATTTCTCACCCTGCACACCGCACGAGTCGTGCCAGTACACGTCGCCGTCCGCACATTCTTTGTGGTCATGGGACGTGCAAATGCACTGGCCTGCCTCGCAGACCTTCCCAGCAAGACAAATCCCGCAATTCCCTTGGCACCCATCGTCCCCACACTCCTTCTCGTCACAATCGGGCTGGCACTCACACTGGCCGGCCACGCATTCATCCTGCGGCCCGAGGCACACGCCACAGTCACCGCCGCAGCCGTTGGTGCCGCAGACTTTGCCTACACAAGCCGGTTTGCAGTCGCAAGGGTAGGGGCCGTTGCCGTAGATGAAGTGAGAATCATCGTTGAGGATGTCCGATAGGCAAGAACTGAAGCCACCCTCGTGCAGCAGCCCCGAAGTGATGCGAAGGTTGTATATGTACCCTGTCACGAAATTGCCGAACTTGCTAATGATGGGAGCCCCGCCCACGGTGTAGTCGAGGTCGCTGTCGGTGTTGACTCCGGGGAGCTCCTGCTCGCCTACTTTGGAGCCATCGAGGAATAGCTGTGCAATGTCCGGCGATACCTGCCAGACGACGTGGTGCCAGGTCGAGGGCTGCACTTCTGCAGTAGCTATCTCTTTCGAGCCGCCTGAGCCATCATACATCATGTGGGCCTTTAGCAGACCTTGATGCACAACCAGGTTCACCGGGCGAGGCGGGGCGGAATTGCCTGGGGTATCCTTCTTTATGAGAAGGGTCTGCGTCGGTTGTACATCCTCCAGGTAGAACCAGAAGGAGTGGGTCTTGGCCCCCTTGATGCCGGGGTCGGCAAGCATCTGGTGTTGGCCTTCGAACCAAACGGCGCCGGTCTGGCTGCAACTCCCACCGCCACAAGCAAACCCCTCGGCGCACTTACCGCAGATTCCACCGCAGCCATCGTCGCCACACTGCTTACCTGCACATTCGGGTGTGCAGTCCTGACGTACGCAGCGTACTTCAGCACCAGCATATTTGGAGTCAGAGAAGAAGCCAACGGTGCCACTGCCGTGTAGAGCGTACGCGGAACCCTGGTATTGGGTTCCCTGGAAGGTCGTACCCGACCAGTAGTTCGCAGTGGGGCCATCGAAAACGTCTTCGTAGAGCCATTTGTGGGGGAGGCGATAGTCCCTCAATGTTGCCACTTCCCGGGCGTTAGGGAGGCGCCAGTTGTCCCCACCAGCAAACTCAAGGGCTTCACAATCTGATAACGCGCTCTTCCAAGTGGCTAGGCCCAGGGGCTCCTGAAGCCAGATGAGTCCAGTGGCGTGGTCGGTGACGGTCCCATCTTCGTTGTCCTCGAAATCGCCGACGCTCCTCTCGAAGCCACGCACACAGCGGAAGCGCTGGCCGACTTCGGGGTCAAGGTAACCACAGGCGGTCTGGCCAGTTGCGAACGACACGAAGCAATGGGTAACATCCGTAATACCTACTGGCGTAGCCCAGAAGGCGGTGTACTTTGTGCCTCCGAAAGGTGGTTCTGATTTGTAGCCACTCCCTTCGAACTTCACAGTCGAAGTCAATTCGTCCAGATTAGGCAACCTCCAGCCCTGCCCGGGCAAGCCATCCACGTTCTGGCTGCAGTGCTCCTTCGCTGCTTCGTAATTGAGCACCGCGGCATCTCCTCCGCACTTGTCACCGGTCTTGCCGGCGTTGCAGGTGGCCCAGACCAATCCGGTGACCAAGTCAAGCGCGGTCCCGTCATTGTTGTCGACGTACTCCAACGGGGTTGTTTGATAGCTACCATCCTGCCCGAAGTAGGGCTGCCCCGGCCCCGGGCATGAGATTGTCCCGGTACTGTCGTAGCAGGAAGTCATCCCGGTATCGGGAAGCGCCAGTGGGAGCATGCACTTGCTCTTCGAACAGAACTCCTTCCCTTCACACTCGCCACAGCTTCCCCCGCACCCATCGCTACCGCAATCCCGGCCTTCGCAATCGGGAATGCAAGAGCACTCGCCCTGCACGCATTGCCAATGGTCACTATCCCCGCAAAGGGCGCCCTCTTCAACAAGGGTGGTAACACAGCCCACATCGCCGTCGCAGACGTTCTCCGTGCAGACATTCTTATCGTCGCAGTCAAGCCCCGGACCGGCGATGCACCATCCGCCGGCGCAGGTATCCCCATCGGTGCAGGCATCGCCATCGTCGCACTCGCTCTGATTCGGCATGAACTCGCAGCCAACATTCGGGTCGCAAGAGTCGTCGGTGCAGACATTGCCGTCGTCACACGGTAGCTCGCCATCGGCGATACAATTCCCCAGACTGCAGTGGTCGCCGGTGGTACAGATGTCGCCATCATCGCAAAGTGCATCGTTCAAGGTGGTCACGCAGCCCGCCGCTGGGTCGCAGAAGGTATCTGTGCAGGGGTTGTCATCGTCGCAATCGATCACTCCGCTGCCAACGCAAAGGCCATCCAGGCAGAGGTCCAGTTCGTTGCATGCGTTACCGTCGTCGCACTCCGGCCCGGTCAGGGCAGAAGTCACGCAACCCAATTGCGCATCGCACGAATCGTCAGTGCATTGATTCCCATCATCGCAGTTCAAGGCCTCGCCCGCCTGGCAACCATCCACCGGGTCGCACGTCTCAATGCCATTGCATGGGTTGCTGTCATTACACTCCAGCGCCACGGCAGACTTGCATCCGCTCAGGGGGTCGCAGGTCTCAACCCCGTTGCAAACATCGCCATCGTCGCATTCCAGCGCCGGCCCGCCGGCACAGCTTCCTGCACTACAGGCATCAAGTGTTGTGCATACATCACCATCGTTACAGGCAGCCTCGTTATTGACGTGGACGCATCCGACCTCGGCGTCACACGAGTCGTCCGTGCAGGGATTGCCATCATTGCAATTTACCGGGTCACCCCCGGCGCAGGCGCCTTCAACGCACGAAGTGTTGAAGGTGCAGGCATCGCTATTGTCGCAAAGGAAGCCTGCGTGATTGGGGATGAGGCTGCAGCCACCGCTGGCCGGGTCGCAGGCGGCCTGGAGGCAAAAGGCATCTTGGCCCTCGGGAGCAGCGCAGACGACCTCCGTTTCCGGGTCCACCACGCACTTGTACGGATACTGGGCAGTGTCGCATCCCAGGGTGCCGTTGCAGAGGTCACCATCCTCCAGTTCGGCACAATCTTCATCGGCCTGGCAGTCGCAGGGGACGGGAGTGCCCGTACACACACCGTCAGAGCATTGGTCTGCAAGGGTGCACGCATCATCGTCATCGCAGGCGACTGAGTTTGGGGGATACTCACAGCCACCTGTCTCAGTGCAGACATTGTCGGTACAGGGATTGTCGTCTTCACATTCCACCGGGTCAGCAAGACACGTCCCGTCCACGCAGTGGTCTGCCACCGTGCAAGGGTCGCCGTCTTCACACGGGCCACTGTCGAGGATCTTGTTGACGCAGCCGCTCTCCCCCACGCACTTATCTTCGGTGCACGCGTTGGCGTCATCACACAGGTTGAGGAAATCTCCATCGACAAGATTAGGCTCGTCGACGTCGCCATCGCAGTTATCATCGACTCCGTTGCAAGCCTCTTCGGCAGGGTCTGGGGCGTCACAATCTGAGAGGCCGCTGTCGGTGCAAACCCTCTTCCCGGGGCAGCTGCCCCAGTCGTTCTCGTTCTCGCAGGGGGTCCACAAGGAGAGCCCTACTGACTTGTCCGTGCAGGGGCAGACCCCGGCGTCGGCCACACACTGCATTGTCTCAATGTCATCGACTGTAGTTGTCGTCAGGCATGAAAAGCCCCAAGGGCAATCGCCATCAACTTCACATTGGCCGCCACAGAAGCTGCCCTCGTCGCCATAGTCCACACAGACATCCTGGGCACCGCCGGCGGAATCACAGTCTGCGTTACCCTCGCATGGCTTACAGAGGTTGGCGTGGTCCGAGACGCAGATGAAGATGACGTCCGGGTCGGTTCCCCCCACCTGCTTGCATTTCCACCCGGGGGGACACTCTTCCTGGCAGGTCTTGGTGCAAACGCCCTCCCCGAGGTGCTCGACACACCAGCCCGACTGGCACTGACTGTTCTCTGAGCACTTGTCCAGAAAGCACCCTTCGCCCGGGTCGCAGGCGAGGGGATTGGCATCCACCTTGGTGACATCAACCGCATCGCCGAAGCCATCCAATCCTCCGTCCGTCCGGCCAGCGTCCGTGGCGATCTTGACTTCGACCGTATCGGCCCGCACCGCGACC
>CALGBT010000722.1 GCA_937884235.1 uncultured Pseudomonadota bacterium | reverse complement strand
TCCGCCCCCGAAACGGTTCCTGCCCTCTTCGATGCCACCCTCCGATTTCCTGATATTGGCCCAGAACTGGGTGTTCCGGCAATGGACATCCGGCCTGTCGATTCCACCGATTCAAAGGACGTGACAAACGAGACTGTGGTACCAGCACGCCCCTCAGCGGAGGAGCGGGAGAGAACTCGGTTGCGCCGGGAGGCTCGGGCACTTCGCCGCGCCGAGAGAAGACGCCTCGAAGAGGAGGCCCGGGCTAAGGAAGAGGCGGCCATCCGAGCGAATGAAGAGCCTGACATATCTTCTGGTCCCTATTCTTCAGACACTATTCAGGTGATGGATTTCACTAAGCCCGAGCCGGATGCTCGCAGTGACACTCAGCGGCCTGACAAGAGGGCATTCCCCAGTGCAAAGCTGGAGTTGCCGGACCTCGTTGCGCAACCCTCTCCGGAGGGTGCGGACGACATTGGCACATCGGGTTCACCCGTGGCACCGAATGTGGCTCCACAGGGGCCAGGTGTCTCTCCGCCACATGATGAAGTCTCACTCTAAGCGACCATCTTTGAGCAAATCGTTACGCACTTAGACTGGATGCCAGGTCTTGATTGCCCTGCAGACACTGGCGCAAGGTATTTAGAGCCCTGGTCTCAAGTTGACGGACACGCTCCTTGGAGATGCCGAGTTCCTCTCCCAGCTCCCGCAAAGTGACGGCATCTTCGCTCAGGTGACGGGCAGTGACGATATGCCGTTCTCTATCTTCCAACAAGCGCAAAGCTTCCTTGATAGCCGTGGCTTGAACGTGCTTGGCTTGTCTGCTATCGAGGAGCTCCTCAGCGTTGTCACTGTCGGACGAGAGGCGCTCGTGAAGGCTGAAATTGGCAGCCCCGTCGGTGGGCGAAACGTCGATGGAAAGGTCACGGCCGTAAAGGCGCTGCTCCATCTCCTCCACGTCTCGGACGGTCCCTCCCACTGCGTTGGCCAGTGCCTCACGTCTTTCCTCTTCGTTGTTGGTGCCCACGAGGCGGGCGAGCCGCTTCTGGGAACTCTGCAGGTTGTTGAAGAGTCGTCTTTGCAGCTGGGTTGTCCCCATTTTGACAAGAGACCAATTGCGTAGAATGAACTCCTGGATGTATGCGCGAATCCACCAGACACCATACGAAATGAGGCGGAACCCTCGCTCCGGGTCATAGCTCTTCACCGCTCGGACCAGTCCCAGGTTCCCCTCCTGGATCAGGTCCAGCAGCGGGAAGCCGTAGTTCTTGTACTCCAAGGCGACCTTGATGACGAAGCGGAGATTCGCCGAGGCCAATCTGTCCGCGTGGTGCTGTGCGGATGTGTCCCGGTAGAGCCGGGCGACCTCGAGTTCCTCCTCAGGCGACATCATGGTTGTGCGCGAAACAGACTCAAAGTATCGGGCCAGTTCATCATATTGTACTCTGCCAGTGTTGTTCATGGTTGTTTCCTCCCAATGCACGGCTGGCCCAAACACGAGCCAAACCCCTACCTGCAGGATAAGGAGACTCGCTTTGTCCGTCAAGGGAATAGCGCGCACCGCCATGAAGTTATTTTCCCCGGTGGATATTGCGAGTTACCATGAGGTCATGAAACGCTTGCCTGAAAGCATTCAAACGATTCGTGTGGCGCCCGGCGCAGCAGGCCTGTGGGTTGCCTGTGCCCTCCTGGCGGCGGGGTGCGCCAGCAATCAGGAGCAGCGCGAAAGGGATCTGCTACGATCTCCAGACACTCTCTGTCGCGACTCCGGAGTGGCCACGCAAGGAGAGGACGCGCTCTCTGGCCCGAGAGTTGAATCTGAAGTGGTCGAAAGGGCCTGTCTCAAGCGCATCGCACCAACGCCTCGGCGGAGCGCGCATCAGGACCTGACTGCACCTGCTACCAGGCGGAACCCCATGGACAACGCCTGGAACGTGCCCATGCCGGTAGTGTCGGATGAATGGCCGCACCTCGGGCTCTCTGACCACGGCAGCGTCTCCGTGGGTGCAGTGGCCTCGGGTCGCCTTTTCAACGGGGCCATGTTGCCCTTCCTGGGTGACCACCATGTGGTTCTCCACGAGCAGAGCCTACGTAGAACAAACTTCGGCACGTTGGAGTTGGTGGAATTGCTGGAGGTCGCGGCCGCGGCAGTGGCCAATGATTTTCCGGGGGCCATCATGACCGTCGGCAATATCAGCCGTCAGGGTGGGGGAGCCATCCCCTGGAGTATCTCTCACCGTGTGGGCCGGGACGTCGATATTGCTTTCTACCTGCTCGGCGATGACGGTGAGCAGGTGGTCTTGCCCAACATGGTAGCGCTGGCCGCACCGGACGCCACGGCCGTCTATGAGGGTATTAACGTACACTTTGATGTGGCCAGGAACTGGGCCCTGCTCCATTATCTGCTGACCTCCAACAAGGTGCGCATCCAGTACGTCTTCGTCGCCGACTATCTCCTGGATGCAATGTTCGACCTGGCGCAACGGGAGGGGGTTTCCAAGGCCCGACTGGATGGATGGCGTGAGATTGTCCGTCAACCACGTGGGACCCTTCCCCATGACGACCATTTTCACGTGCGAATTCTCTGCTCAGACGAAGACGTGGCCGAAGGTTGCCGCGACATCTTCGGCGGACGGGAACAGATTCCACTGCACCATGCAGGCTTCAAGAGACGGGCCCAGGAATTGCTTGAAATCGCCGACAGCAGCGACGCTGATGAGAGGCGCTTGCAAGCCCTGGCCCGGTTGGGGTGGATGCGTGCCCCGGGGGGGCGTTCGCTGGCTTTTCGACTGCTACGCGGGGACTCTCCTGCGGCCGTGGAGCGAGGGGCCCTGGAGTTGCTCGAGGAGGTGGACGCCTCACCTCAGGTGAAAGTGCTTGTGGCCTTCCTCCAGCGCTCCGAAGACGGGCCCGCCGTTGCCGCTGCCCTGCGTCTACTGCGCAAGACCTCCACCAGATACGCCCGCAAGCTCTGGCCGTTGCTCAATCAGGACCGGGTGCTGGAAGGCCCGGAGAATTTCTGGACTCGGCGGGTCGATTTGTTGGCCGGTGCAGTGAGGCTTCAAGGGTGGGTCGGCGACCTGGCATCAGGCGTCAGGTTGGTGCCATTCCTGGAACATGATCGGGAGGAAGTGCGGCGCGCCGCGCTCTTTGCCCTGCGTGCGGTGGCTGCCCACGAGGTTTTCCCGGACTCCGTCCTCGATGCGCCCCCAGCCGATCTCCCCGGGCAGTGGCGGCGGTTCCTGCGTAAGCACCGAGATGTTGAAGAGAACTTCCGCAAGACCCTGGCACAGCGCGGATACGCAGTGAAGCATGGGGTGGGGCGGCGGGAGGCCAATCAGCTGTTGCGTGCGCTGCTGGACGTTGATTGGGTCTCGCTGAGCGCACAACGAACGCTGCGGCGACTGACGGGAAAGAGATTGGCCGTGGACCTGAAGGACAAAGCCCATGTTCGCTGGCTGTGGAAGAAGACCGTCCGCCGGAAGTGGCGTTGAAAACTAATGGAATAGAACGGTAACAAGTCCGGTGGGGATGGTGCGACGGGGGTATGGGAACTACTGGGCTCGTTTGCGCGTGGCGGCGCCCATGGGCTCACGGATGGTCAGGCGGGAACCATCTTCTTCTGCTGCGACTTTGAAGGTGAATGATCGCTTGCCTTCCTTAAGGGTGACGTTCCACGTATCGCTGTGGACGATATGGGCCAGTCCGACCACGGTTGCCGTGCCAATCTTCTCCTGCTTGCGGTAGAGAGTCTTAAAGTGCTCGACCACCTCGTCCATCCGCTTGTCCGTCTTGAGCACCAGGGCGGGCTTGCCGCGGAAGTCCTTGCCGGCATCGGCCTGGAG
>CALGBT010000721.1 GCA_937884235.1 uncultured Pseudomonadota bacterium | reverse complement strand
CGCCGAGTTCTCATATGGAGTTCTCAACGAGTTGGGTTTCTGGATGTGGGAGGGGCCAAACGGTCTGGTGGAGATTCCCGCCGGCAGCACCGAGACCTATGTCGCTCAGGGGCTGAGCCTCAAGAGCTTTGGCGACATCGACCTCAAACTTACTGTGGATATCGGGAAGGTCAATCCGGGCTTCTCATTCATCGAGGAGTGGGACGGGGTGAACGTCTATCTGAAGGGTTCCATGAACATGTGGACACCACTGCAGATCCTTGATTCCGGCCCGGACTTGAACAAGGGAGACGCGGCGGCCGGCGACGGTATCTTCACTTTTGTGCAGGGCAGAAACCTGGGCCAGCATACCGGGCTGTTGTCCGCGGGACAGCATGCGCAGTTCACCTTTGTCTTTGGGAAGCCTGAGGATGATCTGGCGGCGGCGTCGGAGTACAAGATCCTTTCGGAGGGCGTGCAGAAAGGGGCCACGGAGGGCGTCAAGGCCTGGCTCAGCTGCGATGGCGGTCTCAACTGGACCCCCGCCGAGATCGTCTGGGAAGAGGACTCCTGGGGAAGTACTGAGAACACCACGATTATCGCGGTTTGCGATGGCACTCCGCCACCCCCGGACTGCACCGCCGACGGGGATTGTGCTGAGGGCGAGAAGTGCTTGGACGAAAAGTGCGTGGAGTGGTGCGACCTGGATGGCGAATGCAGCGCCGGTGAGAAGTGTCTCGACAACCAGTGTGTGGTCTGGTGCGATATTGATGAAGAGTGCGGCGACGGCTTCGAGTGCGTGGGCAACCAATGTCAGGAAGTGGTGGTCATCTCCGATCCCAAGATCTCGTCCCTTGACCCGGCAATTGGACCAACTGATGGCGGGACCCTGGTCACAGTCAAGGGAAGTGATTTCCAGGATGGCGCCGACGTGACCTTCGAAGGGGTGGCGGCAGGCACCATCGTGGTTCTCAGTTCCACGGAAATAGAGTGCATCGCACCCGCTCATGGTGCGGGCAAGGTGGATGTCACCGTGGCCAATCCCGACGGTGGCAGTGATACCTTCATCAACGGCTTTGCCTACATCGAGGAAGCCGTCGCACCATCGATCTTCAGTGTCGACCCGGCTGCCGGTCCGGTCACCGGCGGCACCGCAGTCTATCTGTCCGGAGCCAACTTCTTGCCCGGGCCTACCGTGCTTTTTGGCGGTGACATTGCCAAGGCGGTGGAGTTTGTCAACTCGGGGCTAGTCATCGCCACGACACCTTCCGGAGATCTTGGCAAGGTCTCGGTGACCTTGGTGAATTCAGATACGCAACAGGCGACTCTGGAGGAAGCCTTCACCTTCGTGCCCAACGTCCCCGACTATGCTGCATTGCTTGAGCCGGGGAGTGTCATCTCCTATGCGGGAGAGTCTGGTGCCTCAGTATTTGCTGAGGTTTACGAGCCCGGGGTCACCGATGCCGAGGGCCAGGGAGCAGCCATGCAAGCGCAGTTTGGCTACGGGAGCCTGGGAGCTGCGGTCAATGACTGGTCCTGGGCGGCCGCGACCTACGCCGGTGACAACGGCAACAACGACCTCTATTCCGGGACTCTTGACGGAGCTGTGTCGGGAATCTATGCCTTTACTCTTCGCTTCTCAATGGATGGTGCGAACTGGCTCTACGCCGATGCCACTGGCAATCTGGATGGCTTTGACGTGGCCGATGCCGGGGTCTGGGAGGTGTTGGAGCTGGGCACCGGCCCAGCGCTGTTTGGCGTGTCCCCGGCCGCTGTTTCAGTGCTGGGAGGGGATACCGTGACCATTGACGGTGCCAACTTCGAGGCCGGTCTGACCCTCATGGTCGGTGGGCAGGAAGTGGCCCCGGTCAACGTTACCGCCGAGAGCATCATCTTCACTACAACGCCCCACTCCCCTGGTACGGTCTCCATACAGGTCGAGAACCCTGATGGTGAAAGCGTGGAGATGCAGGATGCGCTTCGATATGTGCTCAAAATGACGCCTACCATCAACGGCAATCTGGACGAGTGGACCGCTGAATTCAAGCTGGCCAGCAATGACGTTGAGTCCGACTGGGACCCTGAGTCTAACTGGCTCTCTTCCCTCCACGTGGCCTACGATGCCAACTATCTCTATGTCGCCGTGGGGGGCAACGCAGAGTTGGCCAACTGCATTCTTGGCTACCTCGACGTGGACTATGGGGTGGGCAGTGGTGTGTCCAACATGGCCGGACTATCGGATAACGCTGGCAATGGTGATCTTGACGACGGAATCTCCAATGTCCTGTCTGTATTGGATGCCGGGTTCGGGGCCGAGTTTGTTTTTGGCAGCAAGGGTATGACCTCGTTCATCGGGGGCAGCGACCTGGCGGGTGCGACGGATGCCGGCTGGCGGGCACTGACCCTGGCCGACGATTTCTCCTGGCTCGACGGAACGGTGCTGGCCGACGCGGACAACGGCGTGGTCGAAACCTCTGTGTCGCTGGCCACTATCTTCCCCGGCGGACTGCCGGAGAGCGGCCGGACCGTCGCGCTCTTCGTGAAGCTGACTAACAGCTATGGCGGCTTCGATGGTCTCAGCAATCAGACTTTGCCGGGCTTCTTCGACGCAGATGCCCCGGAGACGGTGGGGGCAGTAGTTGTCTTCCACGTGGTGCCGTAGAGAGGGTAGGGCGCATGAATTTCCTGGCGACAAGATGGACTCTGCTGATGGTATTGGTCTGGCTCGCAGCGTGTGCGGGCAAGCCGGCTCCCTACAAGCCCGAGTATGACCTTAGAGGGTGGGACGGGGCCACCATTACGCTGGAGGATGGCAAAGTCATCCCGGTGTTTCCAGATGTCATTGCCGGGGATGGGCAGGACGGTACTGATGGCCTCATCGGCACGGATGTGCTGGATGATGGTATGGTCACCGTCCCCGATGGCAAGCCGGCTGAAGACCTGGTTGCCCCCCGAGTCATCGGCGCCTTCTCTGCAGACGGTGTGACTGTTTCGGTACGGTTCTCTGAACCGGTGGACTCAACCACTGGCGGCACCGCTGCCAACTACTCCATCACGGGCTCAGACATGAGCCAGGTTGATATCGCAAGTGTCGACCACTACAAGCAGTTTGCCCATCTTACCCTCTCGAATCCCAGCCAGGTGAATTCCGCCTTCACATACACAGTCCTGGTGCAACATGTGGAGGACCTGAACAGCAACGTCGTGGACCCCACGGCCAACAAAGCTACCATTAAGCGTTCGGTCTACCTCACCATCGTCTGGCACCAGCACCAGCCGTCCTATCTGGACCCTGTGGCCGATGAACTCACGGGCCCCTGGGTGCGCAAGCATGCGACCAAAGACTACTATGACATGGCCTCCATGCTGGCCCCGTATCCCGATGTGCACGTCAACATGAACATCACTCCGGTGATGATGACCCAGATGCTTGATTACTACGTGGAGCGACTGGGGCCATTCGTCGATGGTGTCAACAACACCGTGGACGAAGAGTCCTTTCTGGCAGCGTGGAAAGGGCGTACCGACCCTTGGATTGACCTGCTGCTGGAGGATACGCCGACACCGCAGAGTGCCACGGAGAAGCAGTTGGGGCTGCTATACAAAGATCCCTGGGCGTGTGTGTCCACCTCGGACCAGATCATGATGCATTTTCCTCAGTACGTGGTGTTGCGGGAGAAGAACCCGGCCCTCCTGACTCAGGATGATTTTCTCAAGCTGAAGATTCTCTTCGAGATAGCCTGGATCGATCCGGACTTCTTGGACGGACCGGTGAACCTCCCTGACGGAACCGTTGTCGATCTCACCGACATTGTCAGCAAGAGGGCCGGCGTGGATGGGGACGGC
>CALGBT010000720.1 GCA_937884235.1 uncultured Pseudomonadota bacterium | reverse complement strand
CCCCGAGGACATACTGCGCGCTGGCGCCATGATTATGACGCGGAATCCTCTCGGTGGCGTCTGTGGCGGGGTCTGCCCCGACACCCATTGCCAGGCAGCTTGCTCCCGGCGGACCTTCGACGCTCCCGTAGAGATTCCCACGGTGCAGGCAGCCATCGTCGCCCGCGCCAAAGCCCTGGGCAAGATGCCCCGTCTCGCCTACGCCCCCGCTAATGGCAAGAAGGTCGCGATAGTCGGTGCTGGCCCGGCCGGGCTTGGGGCCGCAGTGACCCTGGCGCAGGGCGGCTACGACGTGAACATCTTTGAACGGGACAGTCGGCCCGGCGGGGCATGCGCCCTCATTCCGCCTCACCGACTGCCGGCAGAGGTCCTTCAGTCTGATATTGAGTGGGCCCTCGATAACGCCAATATCTCTATGACCCTCAACCACGACATCGCTGAGCCCGCCGCACTCCTGCGGCAGGGATTCGACGCCGTAGTGGTGGCCGAAGGACTCCACAATCCCGTGAAACTGGGCATCCCCGGGGAGGAAACCGCGGTATCCAGCAACGCCTATCTGCGCGATCCCCAGAGCTTCCCGGGGCGACAGGTCGCGGTAATCGGCGGCGGCGCCATCGCTTGCGACTGTGCGGTAGTGGCCAAAGAGGCCGGTGCATCAGTGGAGATGTTCGCCCTGGAGAACCTTGGCGAGATGCCACTGACAGCCAAAGAACGACAGCTTCTGTTCGACCACGGCATCGCCGTTTCGGGACGCACGGAAGTGCTTGCCATCCTCGGCACCGGCGGCAAGGTCAGCGGTCTCAAGACCCTGAAGGTGGCGCTGCCAGCAGGCAAGGAATTCCACCCCGCCAATATCGTTGAACTGGACGGCACCGAGCAGGATCGTCCGGGCTTCGACATGGTGGTAATTGCCATTGGTAATCGCTCCAGCTTCGGCAAGCTTGCGGGTCCCGGGCTCTTCTCCACCGGAGATGGTGCCTACGGGCCGACGACGGTTGTTGAGGCCGTTGCGGCAGGCAAGAACGCCGCACAGAACGTCGACGAATTCTTCAACAACAGGCAGCCCACAAGCTTCGCCAGCAATACCAAAAGCCACGTGGTGATTCCCGGGTACAAGGAACTCCCGGTGCCCCTCAACTCAACCTTCTTCGGGCGCCCGATCCCCTCGCCGTTCATTCTCTCGGCCGCACCGCCCAGTGATGGCTACGAGCAGATGAAACGCGCCTACCTGGCAGGCTGGGCCGGGGGCATCATGAAGACCGCCTTCGATGGTCTTGACATTCACATACCTGCCGACTACATGCACAACTTCGACAACTGCACTTACGGCAACTGCGACAACGTCTCCGGACACCCCCTGGCACGAGTTGCCCAGGAGATCCGCCAACTCGTCGCCGAATTCCCCGATCGCCTCACCGCTGCCAGCACCGGCGGGCCGGTAAGCGGCAACGACGAAGCCGACAAACTGGCCTGGCAGAGC
>CALGBT010000719.1 GCA_937884235.1 uncultured Pseudomonadota bacterium | reverse complement strand
GCAGCGTTTTGACGCAGCCAATGAGCAGCATGGGGTCATCCAGCAGTCCAATGAAATTTGAATCCTCGCCCGAAGCGGCACCGATGCCCAGGGAGCAGACCCGCGCCGGGACGACGCTATTGTCGGCCTCAGCCAGCTGCCGAACCGTCCGTCGGCGCAAAGAGAGTGCAGCTTCGCCCGTGCCCCCGCCAATGGTCAATGTGAGTCGAGTCCAGCGGCCCAACGCACCGCCATCAGCGAGCACCAGGCGCTGCGGCCCGTCGATACCAGGATACTCCGCCACCCACTTCAGTTCTCGTGCCGTGCCCTCCAGCAGCAACCGCAAATCACCGGCAGCCAAAAGAACTACTGGATAGCCCTTGCGCGGTGCCTCGAAGGGTTTCACCCGGAGGGACAAGGTCAGGCCGTCGTCCCCCGGCAGGCAGTAGTCATCGGGCAGGAGGACCTCGATGCCCATGTCGCCAGCAAAGGGCCCCCTGAACAGGGCGGCTTCGAAATGTGCCTCGTCGCGGCAGTGCGACCAGCGGGCCACCTCGTCGCAGCGGTTGGTTGTGTCAGTCACGAATCCGGCATGGTGTTCGTGGGTAATGGCCGGATAGGGGAGGAAGTTGGCTCCGGCGTCCCCTCCGAACCCCGTGTAGAAGGCAGCCAGTGTCTTCTTTGAAAGCACCTTCAGGCCGCGGGCCCCCCGTGAGATCAGCAACTGGTGGTCATCTCCGTCGCCCAGGACCCGCGCATTGAGCTTGCCGTCGCCGTCAAAATCGAAGCCTCTCAGCCCATCGAAATCGCCATCACCGTCGAAATCGATGGAGCAGCGTTCTCCCTGGCACTGAACACACTGGCCACCGGGACAGCCAGGCCGGGCGAAGCGGCGGAAACGGTCTTTGAGGCTATTGGCTCTCCGGGCATTGCTGTAGCAATAGAGATAGGGAAGAAACCACTTTGGATACCCCTCTTCGGGCACGAATCCGGCCTCTGACGACTCGGGCGGAAGGACCAACTCGCCAGCGGAGAAACGGCCAAAGTGGGTGCCCGTGTTGTCCGGTGCCACAACCACTCCGCAGTCAGGGGCGCAGAGCTGGCCGTGGCCGGGGAATTCGGCGCACCGCAGGTAGTCGGGGCAGGGCTTGCCCTGGCTGCATGGTTGGAAGGTCCCATCCCAAACGATAGGAGGGGGAATCGAGTGTACGTAGCCATAGCTCATAATGGAAAGCTGAAAGGGAGTGTGGTCCGGGTTGCCCAGAGTATAGTTGTGCAGCAAGCCCAGAAGATGCCCGATCTCGTGCGCCAGCTTCAGGGAGCTACCGGTGCCTCCAGAGAGGCCTACAATCGCGGCCCGACCTGTTACGTCGCTCTGTCCCCCGCCCCGGTCGGTGCCCACAACGTAGTGGAACGTGCCCGTGTATTTGCGGTCGGGAGTGAAGAAGAGGTCGAAGAACAGGGAGCGGGCGGCAAGTGCCGGTAGGTGGGAAACACCGCGCAACCCTGGAAGCCGCACCGGCTCGTCTTGGAAGAGGTGGAAGGCAATGGGGTATCGGGTCGCTTCGAAGGTGCCAGGCGAACTGCCGTCGCCGTGGACGAATCGCTCCTCAAAGGCCCGCTCCACCAGAGCCACCTGGTCTTGCGGCAGTCCCCCGGCTGCTCCGGTCAACTCGCTCTGCCAGTAGTCCAGTTCTACGTAAATATCGTGAACTGTGGGCTGCGGCCCATCCAGCGCACTGAGCGGAATCTGGGCGATGAACCCGGTCTCGGCCGGGCAATCGGATCGGCATCGGTGATGAGCATCCTGGTAGCAGCCGGCCACGTTGTTCCGGGGGGGCGTGGCCGGCCCGGGGTAGCATCGTCGAATTCCGTAGAGCTCTTCAAAGTCGCTGAAGCCATCATTGTCGGTATCTGCCGCCGACCACCCGGTGGGTAACGGGTCAGGGGCAAGGCAGCGATTGTCTTCGCTGCCAGGGACCGTGTCGCAACTCCCCAGTAGCGCCTCCAATTCTTGCGAGAGACCGTCATGGTCTGCGTCCGCACTGGGTGCTTCTCGTCGCGCACCGACCCTTGATATGTAGATGTCCACTGTGGGTGCTTGCTGGGAATCGAAAGCAGAAGCCAACAGCCAGAGGCCCTCCTCCCCCCCCTCGGGAATGGCCAACGCGGGCAAAGTGCCGATGTCATTGTTAGATGACAGGTAGGGAGTTGCTTCAGCAAGACCCGGCGGGGCGAGTAGGGTCAGCACTGCGTCATGTCCCTTCCCCTCAGCCGTTGCTCCGGCAAAGACCCGGTCTCCAGGCATTGTGTCAGCCAAGCGACGAAGAGTGCCGCCAAAGAAAGCTCTCTCAACCCGGGCTTGTAGGACTCCGTCGACGCGGGCTTGCAGGGTAACGAGTCCGGCGAACTCGGGGCGGTAGGGGGCAACAATCAGCCGATAGAGACCGGCCGCGGGAGCGATAACCTCCAGGGAGGGTAACTCCCCCGGGCGTCCGTCAGCAACCGCCAGCGTCATGCCACGTTCAGGTTCGCCCCGCTGGTCCAGTTGGACCAGCCAGAGGACGGGGTCGGCAGCGATGTATCCCTCGGCGTTCTGTGTCTCCAGCAGTTCGATCCGTACGACGTCCCCCGCCCTGGCTTCCAGAAGTCGTGTCAGCGGTGCGGTGAGCGGAACGTCGGCCTCGGCAGACCGCCATCGCAGACCGCAGATGTCAGGCCCCAGCGCGGCAACCTTCTCCATGGCAAATTCTGAATCTGGGGCCTGGACCGGGGGACTATTTGCCTGCATCCGGTGTGGTGCGGTGATAGCTTCGCGCACGAACTTCGCGAAGCTGTCAGAGGCACTTTGCAAGTCGTTTCTACGCTCTTTGCCAATGGCTGGAGGCAGGTGTTTGGTCCCTCTTTGAAAAGGGGCGATGTGAGCGCGTTCGTCGGGTACCAGGTCGCTGAGAAACTGTGCGCCGCTCCGCCATGTCACGGCAACCAGCATGCGGTCGAGCCAGTCGTGCCGGGGCCCATCTTCATGGAATTCCCGACAGGACCGGACGTAGAGCTTCAACTCCTCGTCAAACTGGGGAAGGCAGGGGGCGGAAGCATGGGGGCTGCTACTGGGCGGAGTGACCCGGGGGAGGATTCGCTGTGCCGGCTGCTGTCCCCTGGCAACTCCCGGAGTCAGCAACAGCAGTAGCACCACCAGCGCGCAACTGGCCCAGTTCAGGTCAAGACGACTGCTCTTCATCCAACTCCCTCCAGAAGCCTCAATATACACTGGCAGATCGCCTTTGCAACGACCAGCTTCTTGCTCCCTATTGTCGTCCTTATTGTGAGGCTACGGCATAAGTGTATAATGCCCGGCGAATCGGAGGTGCACCAGTTGATGAAAGCGCTACTCAATACCGGCAAGCTGACCGTTCTTCATGAAACGGCCGGGCTCCTCATGGAGCAGCTCGACCTGCCCATTCTTCTCGATGTCATCCTGGAAAGGGTCCGCACCATTTTCAACGTCGACCGGTGTGCTATTCTGCGGGTCGATGCGGGCGGCAGGCGGCTTGAGATGGTGCGGTCCGTTGGGTACGACGAGGTTGCCGCCGATAATTTCTCACTGCCCGTTGGCGAGGGCATTTCGGGTTGGGTGGCCAGTGTCGGTCTCCCCGCTTTTGTGGAAGACCTCAGCCGTGATTCCCGCTATGTCCCGGGAGTGCACGGGGCGGTTTCCGAGATTGCCGTTCCCCTCAAGCGTGGCGACCAGATCGTCGGCGTCCTCGACATTGAGTCAACCCGGCCCCTTTCCATGGAAACCTTCGATGCCGGTCTGCTGGCTCTCTTCGCCTCGCAGTGTGCGTCTGCCCTGCATAATGCCTATTTGCTGGCGCAGGTCAGCGAGAGCAAAGCAGAGCTGGAGCAAAGGGTACGAGAGCTCCAAGTCCTTAACCATGTTGGCAAGCTCCTTGGGGAAGCTCTGAGCCTTGACGAAGTGCTGTCGGAAATACTTCGCCTGGCTCACGAAGTACTCAAGTTCAAGTCATGTGCGGTGATGTTGCCAGATCCTGACGATCATAACTACTTGCAGGTGCGGGCTGCCATCGGCTACCCCGCTGGTGTCATCGAAGGCCTTCGCGTCCAGCGGGGGCACGGCATCACCGGGACAGTCTATCGTACCGGTTTGCCGAAGCTCGTCGATGACGTTACCCGGCATCCTGACTATATCCCTGGAATCCACAACGGTCATTGCGAGATGGCCTGCCCCCTCATTGCCCGCGGCAAGGTGTTGGGAGTTCTGGACTGTGAGGGAGAACAGGCCGGCGGGTTCACTGACCAGGATTATGTGCTCTTCTCAACCTTTGCTTCTCAGGCG